>PWVT01000088.1 GCA_003562195.1 Phycisphaeraceae bacterium
AAGTCCAGCATCAGCTCGAACAGAATCACCAGATCCGGCCGGGTGTTGTACAGCTCCAACAGTGCCTTCTGCACCTGCTCATTCGGCGCGTTGGCTTCGGAGAAATCGCGTTGCAGCAGTTCCTCAGGGATCGTCACACCCTGCTGGGTCAGGAAGCGGTAAAAGTGATCGACAATAGACGGCGCTTCGAGGCGGGCTTTGAGCGTTTCGTGTGCCGGCGTTCCCGGGCCGTGGTGGAACTTGAGTACCTGCGGCCGCTTGTAGCCGAGCATGAACTCGAACTCACGGAACTGCGACGATTGAAAACCCGATGAGGTATCCAGCCGATCGCGGAAACTCGCAAACGACATCGGCGTCATCGTCTCCAGAATGTCAAGCTGACCCACCAGCGTTTTCATGATGGTGCGGCATCGCTGAAACGTTGCGATCGCGCCGTACATGTCGTTGTTGTCAAAGTTGCGATTGATCTTCGCGAACTCGTGCAGCAACTGCTTGAACCACAATTCATACGTCTGGTGAATGATGATGAACAGCAATTCATCATGCTCCGGCGGATCGGATTGATTCTGCTGGAGGTCGAGCAGTTCCGGGAGCTTGAGATAGGTGGTATAGGTGAGGGCCATGGGCGGTTGACGGTTGCGGAAACTCAATTTGTGTCATTCCCGCGACGGCGGGAATCCAATGACGGTGCGTGCCAAAAGGATCATATTGCCAACACTGCTCGCGCGTTCGGTCACAGCAGTGCAACGATCCCCACAATCACGAGCAGGAGCACAATGGCGATGATGGTCGCTGCCGCGGCGAGCAACAGGCGATTCTGGCCCTCAGCGCGAGCGCGGGCCTCGGCATAGGGGATGTTGCTGAAACTGACCATGTTGTACAGCGGCACAAAGGTATTGGGCATCCAGCGGTGCAGCGTGTTGTCCAGTTTCTTGCGCAGGCGGAACATCGGCGAGGCGACCGAGTCACGCATCTCGATGAAGTTCGCCAACGCCATGTCAGCGATTGCATCAGCGTTCGCCTTGCGCTTCATTGTGAACGTTTCCAACACGATGTCCCATTGCGGCGCGTACTGCGTGATGTACTCATTGAGCACGCGGCAGTCCTCAAACGCAGCGTTCATGCCCTGGCCAAAGAACGGCACGATCGCATGGGCTGCATCGCCCAGCAGCACGATCTTGTCCTTGTGGTGCCAGGGAAAGCATCGCACCGTCACCAGTGAACTAGTCGGATTGCCCATGTACGTCTCGCGCAGCGTCGGCATCAGTTGCACGGCATCGGGGAAGTGCTTCTGGAAAAACGGCTCAATGTCATGCTCGGTCTTGATCGCCTCAAAGCCGGTCGCGCCACGAAACGGCCAGAAGCATGTGCAGGTGAAGGTGCGGTCCTGGTTGGGCAGGGCGATCATCATGTACCCGCCGCGCGGCCAGATGTGCAGCGCGTTGGGGTCCATGGCAAAGCCATCAAAGTCCTTGCCTGAGAAACCGGGAATCTCCGCAGCAGGGGGGATGACCAGTTCCTTGTAGCCATGCTCAAGATACTGCTGGCTGTAGTTGAAGCGGTCCTCGCGCTGCAGCCGGCTGCGCACGGCGGAAAACGCGCCATCGGCGCCGATGATGACGCGTGCGTCGGCTTCAACGAACTCGCCTTTGGAGACGAACTCAAAGCTGGCGGATGGTTTGGCCGGGTCGATGTTCAAACACCGATGGTCAAAATGGAAACTGACATTGTCATGTGCATCGGCTGCGTTGAGCAGGGTGAGATTGAGTTGGCCGCGGTCAACCGAGTGAATGGCGTCTTGTGGATTGGCGCTGTAGGACTGGAAAGCTAGGTCGCCTTCGGTGTCGTGCATCATGCGGCCGTGCATGGGAATGGCCTGATCGAGCACTTTTTCAGCGAGGCCGACTTCCTGCAGCGCGGTGATGCCGCGTGTGGACAGGGCGAGATTGATGGATCGTCCGCCGACAAAGCCCTGAACGCGCGGGTCGGGGCGACGCTCGTACACACTCACGCGATACCCGGCTTTGGCAAGGTAGCACGCCATCAGCGCGCCGCCGAGGCCGGCGCCGATGATCATGAGTGGCGTGTCGGAAGGTTCGGGCATCGCGGCAGTGTAGCGGCTTGGGTGCGGTCATGGCCGCGATGTTGTTCGCTGTCGCACAGGTCAAGGTGTTTCGTGAACCGGCGCAATATCCGGTTGGGTCGATTCATCCGGGGCTTGAACAGCCCAGCGGTCTATCTCTGGGATGGTCTTGCCGCACTCCGGGCAGGTCTCGCCTTGAAGTCGATACAGCAGATAGCCACAGGTGCAGCGCGGCTCTTCCAGTTCGATGTTGATGCGCAGCGAGCAGTTGCGGCAGCGGGCGTTGCCTGGTTTGATGTCCTGGTGTGATCCACAGCGTGGACAGGTCAATTCGATGTTCACTTTCGACGGAACCGAACCGTGACTGGCGCGGCTTTTGACCAGTTCAATCACCGTCAGCGTTGGTGTGATGAGCGTTCCGCACACGGTGAAGATAATCAGAAGCAGCAACGCTCGGAAGTAGATCTCCGATTCCGGTTCAATGATTACCGCTGCGAGAATGAAGAGTGCAAGCAAGCTCGCAAAGAAGTACGTCGCGTTGCGTACATGCTTGGAGTATCGACCGGTCAATTGAAACAGTGAAAGCAGGCCAAAATGTGCGCCCCACACACCAATTGTGTTGGCAATGATGCCCGACCGAATGATCCACATTTCGACAGTCCGGTCGAAGTTCACCCAGACGAGCACAAGCCACAGTGCCAAAGCGATGGCGAGTGAAATCACACTCGCCCACATGAGTGGGACCAACCGCTGCTTTCGTAGCACGAGCGCGCAGCAAAATGCCGGCACGCTGAACGCACCAACAAGCAGGCATGTGATCAACACGCTCTCATTCGTGCGCCACGTCATGGGCAGCACAACCGCCATGATCGCCAGTCCTGCCGCCAACAGGATTGATGTGACCAGCACCCAGAGCAATCCGCGAGTCAACGACACAGTGGGCCTTTCGTTACTTGGAAACTATCCGGCGTGAACGCTCGTGAGTATGTTCGCAAACCGCCACGCCTCGTGATAGGAGTTGTACAGCGGCGTGGGCGCGATGCGGATGACGTTCGGCTCGCGGAAGTCGCCGATGATGTTGGAATCTTCAAGGGCCTTGAACGTCTCCCTGGGCTGATCGTGAACGAGGATCGACAGTTGGCAGCCCTGCGCATCGGTCTCGCGCGGCGTGATGATTTCAAATCGATCTGATGGCTGCTGCTCGATCAGCCAGCGCAGGTAGCCGGTGAGCTTGATTGACTTGGCTCGAAGCGCGTCCATGCCGACTTCGTCGAAGATCTCCAGCGATGCGCGCAGCGGAGCCATGGCAAGAATTGGCGGATTGCTCAGTTGCCAGCCCTCGGCTGTGGGCTTGGGAAGAAACTCCGGTTCCAGATGCATGCGAAAGCGCGTGTCGGGGTCGTTCCCCCACCAGCCGCCGTAACGAGGCAACTCGGAATTGGTTGCGTGTTTCGCATGAATGAACACGCCAGCAATCGCGCCGGGGCCGGCGTTGAGATATTTGTACGAACACCACGCTGCGAAATCGACATCCCAGTCGTGCAGGTCCAGGGGGACGTTGCCGACAGCATGGGCCAGGTCGAAGCCGACGATACAGCCCCTGGCGTGGCCGAGTTCAGTGATCTTCGCTATGTCAAAGACTTGACCGGTGAAAAAGTTGACACCTCCGAAAAGCACCAATGCAATTTCATCACCATGCTCGTGGAGTATGGCTTCGATGTCTGCGGTGGCGATTGTGTGTTCTCCAGCGGCTGGGGTCACGACAAGCAGATGCTCGCTGGGGTCGAGGCCGCGTGTTTGCAGGTGGGTCTTGATGGCGTATGTGTCAGACGGAAACGCGGGGGCTTCCATAAGAATCTTTGTGCGTTTTCCGGTTGGTCGAAAAAAACTGACCATCAGCAAGTGCAAATTGACGGTGAGACTGTTCATCATCACGACTTCGCCAGTGTGGGGTTTGGCACCAACGAGGCGTGTGCCCGCCTCATCAAACACCTCATGGTAAGAAAACCACGGCGTCTTCCCTTCAAAGTGTGCATCGACAGCGAGGTCGCGCCAGTCATCGAGTTCCTGTTCGATCAACGCGCGCGTGGCGATCGGCTGCAAGCCGAGCGAGTTGCCGCAGAAATAAAGCTTTGGTTCGCCGGAATCAGATCGTGGCAGGTGAAACTGCGTGCGACATTGTGCAAGCGCATCGGCCTGATCGAGCGAATGAGCAGATGCTTCATCGGTCTGGAATGTTTCGGTATTGGCAGCGTGCATGGCAGGGGGATTCTACGTGAATCGTTCGACACCGTGCAGTGACGCAGGGGTGTACGAGAAAGGCCCGCCACCGTGACCGGTGACGGGCCTGTTCTCTGTGAATCGATCAAATCATCACATACGCCGTCTGCGCGTGCCGATCAATCCGGCAAGGCCAAGTAGCGCTAATGCGCCAGGTGAGGGAACCTGGGCAATCTCAAAGTAGAAGTTATCCATGCCGTAACCGTCGAACTGCGTTCCATCCGGCATGAAGTTGTCACGTTCAAAGACGATCTGGGAAATGCCAGAAGCACTCTCAACACCGAAGAAGATCACATTGCCTGTATCCTGCGGCGTGGTTGCAATCGTGTGATGGTTGCCGAGATCGTCGGTGTACCAGAGCGAACCTTCGCCCCAGTCACCCCAGTCGGTTATGTGAAGGCCAAAGCGCGAGACGGCCTGATCAAAGTCGATGGTGACCTTCATGCCTGTGGCTGCAACGTGAATGAACCGATCCCCGGCGGTGGCGTGGGCCGAGCCGATGGGGGTGTCCCAGACACTCAAGGAGTCTTCGGCAGTGGAGATGGTCATGTTGTCCAACTGCAAGCTCGAGTGTTGGCGTGAGACGTTATCGACGGGCAGGCCGCCGACATCGTCGTTGATCATGAATGGGTTTTCTGTCAGGAAGCTGTCGATTGAGTTGTAGACCACGAAACTCGCACTTGCGGTCGATGTTGCGACAGCGATCGCCAGGCCTGCGATAGCAAGCCCACAACGGGGATTGGTAAACATGTCTGAATCTCTCTTTCTCTCTTGTCGCCCGCCTTCCACGGCGGGCCCCTCTCTGCTTCAAAGCCCAAGTGTGCACGACACGTGGCTTTACGAACATTTACGGTGCCGGATGCGACACTGTTTCTCAAAGGTATCACAAGACAAGAAAAATCCTAATGATTTTACTCAAGTCCATTGCATCGCTCGTTTGTGTTCTGGCGTCGAGTCTTCATCAAAGGGCTCTGGCGCGACTGAAAATCGCGGAGTGGGTTTTACCAGTTCTCCAGGTCTGCCGCATTTGCCGAATTGGAATGTTTCAAGCTGTGAGAGATGGAAGAACTTTTTCGGACCTTGCCGATGAACAATGGGCGGGGTTGATCGGGGTAAACTGGTAATTTTGCTGCATCGTCTCTACCGTTAGCCGACGTTCCAGACGCCAAGGAGGGCGAATTCGATGACCACGACTGTTTCAGAAGTCCCGCCAAAGCAACCGATGACTCGCAGGCTAGCCCGCACCGGCACATCAAAGACGAAACGAGCTGCCAAGGGCCGTGCCACTGCGGAGTCCATGGCTGCGATGCAGCGGGATATCTCCGTCAGCGAGTTCTTTGCCAAGAATCGCCATCTTCTCGGTTTTGACAACGCACGAAAGGCCATGCTCACCACGGTCAAGGAAGCCGTGGACAACGCCATGGATGCCTGCGAGGAGGGGGGCATCCTTCCCGACATCCGTGTGCAGGTGCTGCAACTGGCGGAAACGCGGTTCAAGATCACCATCCGCGACAACGGCCCCGGCATCGTCCGCAGCCAGATCGAAAACATCTTCGGCAAGCTGCTGTACGGCTCGAAGTTCCACCGCATGAAAATGTCCCGCGGCCAGCAGGGCATCGGCATCTCTGCTGCGGGGATGTACGGCCTGATGACCACCGGCAAGCCGGTGCTCATCATCTCCAAAACCTCCAAACGCAAACCAGCGCACGAAGTGCTGCTCAAGATCGACACCCAGAAGAATAAGCCCGTCGTCGTGTCCGACACCGAGCATCCCGAAGACGACACGCTCTTCGCAGACGGCCACGGAACGCAGGTGGAGATCGAACTTGAAGGTCGCTACCTCAAAGGTCGCCAGTCCATCGACGAATACCTCGAGCAGACGGCAATTGCCAATCCGCATGCAGCGATCACATACATCACGCCGAGCAACGAAACAATCGAGTTTCCGCGCACAGTTGACGAACTGCCCGAAGAACCCAAGGAGATCAAGCCACACCCCAAGGGCATTGAGCTTGGCACGTTGCTGCAGATGCTCGAACGCACCAGCGCAACACAGCTCGGCGGTTTCCTGCAACAGGATTTCTGCCGCGTCAGTCTCGCCAAGGCCTCGGAAATCTGCGACAAGGCGGGGCTGACAAATCGCATGTGGCTCAAGGGTGTTGGGTATGAGGAAGCAGAGAAACTTTTCAAGGCGATTCAGGATGTGAAGATCACCGCCCCGCCGACGAACTGCCTTGCTCCGATCGGCTCACGGGCGCTGCTTGCTGGTTTGCTCAAGGAAGTCAAAGCGGAGTTCTACACGGCCTCCAGCCGCCCGCCAGCGGTGTACCGCGGCAACCCGTTTCAGATCGAAGTCGGCCTCGCGTTCGGTGGGCAGCTTCCCAACGAGGAAGTCGCGCGGGTGATTCGTTTCGCCAACCGTGTGCCGCTGCTGTATCAACAGTCCGCGTGCAGTTCGTTCAAGGCGGTGCTGGAAGCGGGTTGGCGCAACTACGGCCTGACACAGCCGCGCGGCGCGCTGCCGCAGGGGCCACTGGTGATCATGATTCACATGGCGAGCGTCTGGGTGCCGTTCACGAGCGAGTCCAAGGAAGCGATCGCCGACTATGACGAGATTCGCAAGGAGATGAAGCTCGCGCTGAAAGAGTGCGGCCGCAAGCTCGGCATCTACCTACGCCGCCGCCAGCGCATGAAGAAGGAGGCGGAACGACGCAACATCTTCGAGCGTTACATCGGCGAGGTCGCCAAGGCGTCCGCGGCGATCACGGGTGAAGACGCTGAGAAAATCTACGCCGCGCTGTTTGAGCAGGCCAAGAAGAAGACGGCCGAGGCGGATCAGGAGTTGGACGACGAGGGCAATGTCATCAAATCACCAAGTCGCGGCCAGCAGCAGTTGGAAAAGGATGAGCACGTGCTGATCGTCGAAGAACGACAGGCCGGAGTCGAAGGCGATGACGCCGATGGCGAGGAGTTGTTCGGCAACGGTGCGACGACGAAAAAGAAGAAGCCGGCGAAGAAGAAACGTCGGAGCAAGAAGAAGTAAGTTAGGCGACCACTCTCACCTGCTCATTGAAATTCTGCTGCTGAGTACCAGCATCCCCCGGATCAGACAATGGCTAAGAAAAAAACCACACGCAAGAAGACTTCGCGCAAGAAAGTTGCTGCAGCAGTCTCACGCGCCCCTGCGACGCTGACCAAGCGCGATGAGCAGACGGTCAAAAAGATCACCGACTTCGGCACCAGTGTGGTCAAATCGTCATTGGCAATGCGCGATCCGGCTGTCGATATCCCTCTGCGTACCGCGACGAACACCAGCTTCAACAAGAAGCGGCGCATCCTGGAAATGGGCAAGAACACCCAGACGCGTAACCTCTTCAACTTCGGCCAGGCGCGGAAGTTCATGCAGACCATTCTGCTTGCCAAGGGGTGCAAAGATCTCATCGAACGCGGCAAGACCGCCAGCTTGCGTGGCATGTTCTACGCCGGGCTGCACACGATCGAAGGCACCAAGGAAAAGACCTTCTCCGATCAGTCAGAGTCCGATGGAATCCTGGAAGACCTTGAGGTGTCCATGCAGGCGCTGCGCGAAGAACTGCATGTGTTTGCAAAGAAACGTGGGGCGATGGTGGGCAACATTACGCTGATTGACAGCGGCGATGAGATTGACTGCCGCCGCATGGGCAGCGGGGGATACGCGATTCCCTCCATCACCGAGCCGAATGTGGTGCAGTTCAAGAAGTGCGAGGCGGATTTTGTGCTGCATGTCGAAAAGGACACGGTCTGGCAACGCTTCAATGAAGATCGTTTCTGGGAGACGCACAACTGCATCTTGACCGAGGGCTCCGGCCAGCCCCCACGAGGCGTGCGGCGGCTGCTTCAGCGGCTTAACCAGGAACTGGGCCTGCCGGTGTATTGCTTGCTCGATTGCGACCCGTGGGGGCACTACATCTACTCAGTGATCAAGCAGGGTTCGATCAATCTGGCGTTTGAAAGCCAACGGCTGGCGATCCCGGATGCAAAGTTTCTTGGCATTCGGTCCAAGGACTACGAGCGGTGCGAACTGAGTGACGATGTGAAGATCGATCTGAACGATCGCGATGTCGCCCGTGCCAAGCAGATCATGAGTTATCCGTGGTTTGCTGATAAGAAGCCCTGGCAGCAGGAAATCAAGAAGATGCTCTCTAACGGCTTCAAAATGGAGGTCGAATCGCTCATTACCAAGGATATTTCGTATGTGACCGACACATATGTCCCCG
>PWVT01000030.1 GCA_003562195.1 Phycisphaeraceae bacterium
AGACGCGGCTGGGCACCGGTTCCGAGACCAGCAATGGTGTAATCGCCATCCAGGCCAGGAACAGGATCGCCACGACGAATCACGACCTCATCAGGTCCGTCCGTGTGCAGGTTGTTTCGCACGATGGCCTGATTCTGATCAGTCGGGCCGCCCGCCAATAGCATACGAATAACGTAATCACCTGCATCGTTGATATCCACACGTGTCGCAGCGGAGGTGCCAATGTTGTACGTCACATCTTTGAATGCGCCGAAATCACCCTTCTGAGCGACAAGTGTGTCATTGACATAGACCGCAGCGTTAGTCGCCGTATCTCCACCTGACAAGCTGACAGTGTAAATCACCTCGTCATTGTTGTTCATTGCAAACCGTTCTGAACCGGTACCAAATTGGTTGAGTGTCACCCCATTGGGCTGACCGGGCAATTCATCATCACGTTTTGCAATCACGGTCTCTGTCAGTGCGCCAGTGTCTGGATCGTAATCCAGCCAAAGCAGCGCGTGTTGTGAATTGCCTGAGAGATTTTCGTCGGAAACCGTCGCCAACAACAGCGCACGGCCATTGTCGTTCAACTTGGCCCGCCAGAAACCAACATAGGGCGTGCCTGGCGTGAATGCCGAAGCAGTGGAAATCTGGTCTCGCACGATGAGCACATCATGGTTCCACACGATGCCGGAATTTGCATCGCCCTCGAAACCGGGGCGATGGATGATGTCGCCATTATTGCCGAGGCCCTTATGGAGATTCGCCAGACTGCTGACCACGAGGTCCTGCCCGAGCACATCACCTTCTGCCATGTGGACGCCGTCGCTGGTCAGAATGACGCGGCCGGAAATGCTCATAGGCAGTGTTGTCAACCAGAATCCGTCATTGTTGATGTTCACGTCAATTGGTAGATTACCGACCACGCCATGACCGGGAATCTCGTCACCTTGTTTGATCAGCGTGGTGACAGTGGGACCATTCGCAAGACACACGCTCGTGCCGGCAATCACGGCAATGCATAGCAGGGCGTACAAATTCGGGTTCTTGTGTTTCATATTCATTCTCCTCTTTCGCGGTAAAGTCCTCGCGGCTACGTCCGCGCGTTTCTCTGATGATACAACTCGAGCTTGACACGTCCATCAAAAACCCGCTCGTTCACCGATTCATTCGTATCAATTGATATACATCACAATGGAGACCGGCCTCATGCCAATTGTCGTTATCAATGCGATTTCTACAATTATGCGTGATTAGGCGTCGCTATCTTGATCGCAAACAGGCAGGCACTGTCCTGGCACGTACGTTACATGTTTGTGCAGCAAAGTGCAGCGTCATCGTCTTAGGCCTGCCTCGTGGTGGCGTTCCTGTTGCGAAAGCCGTTGCAGAATCGCTAAAGGCCCCTTTCGATGTCATGGTCGTCCATAAACTTGGTGTGCCGGGCCAAGAAGAACTTGCGATGGGCGCAGTGGCATCGGCTGGGATGAACACCGTGGCTATGGTCTTGAATCGCGATGTCCTCGATCGCGTGAATCTGGACGATGATGAACTGCAGCGAGTCACAAAGCGAGAGAGTGAAGCAGTCATGCGCCGCGAACAGATGTATCGAGGCCAATCCAGCGATCCGCTGCCCACACGCGGACGAACGGTCATTGTCGTAGATGACGGACTGGCTACAGGGGCAACTATGCGAGCGGCCATCACACTCCTACGGGAACTTCCTGTCGCAGAACGGCCAGCAGAGATAGTCGCAGGTGCGCCCGTCGGCTCGGCTTCAAGCATTCAGGCGCTTCGTACCGTTGCGGACCAGATTGTCTGCCCGATGATCATCGACGATCATGGCTTCGGGAGTGTAGCACGCTGGTACGAGGATTTTACACAAGTCGATGATCAGGCAGTCTACACAGCACTTCGTGCTCGCAGACGTTAAGCGTGATCATGGCCACAACTCATTGAGGTCTTGCGGAATCTGACATCACTGATCACCACTTTCACTGACTGAAACCTGCTTCGTACTTGTTCCATCCGATTTGGATTCGATGGGAACGCGTTTTGGTTTGGCTGTTTCGTGTTTGGGGATGTGGATTGTCAGCACGCCGTTGGTGCAACCCGCAGAGATCTTCTCAGAGTCTGCCGTCGCTGGTAGATCAATGGATCGCTCAAATGCTCCGAAGCGTCGCTCGCAATGATAAAAGTGCTCATCCTTTTCTTCGTGTTGCTCTTCTTTTTTGCCAGAAAGAATGAGTCGATCACCAGAGATCGTGATGTTGATCTGATCAGGATCTATGCCGGCAACTTCTGCTCGCAAAACAATTGCATTCTCGGATTCCGATATATCCACTGAGGGCATCCACGATCCCGCCATTGGTCCGATGAGCTCGTCCATACCCATGAGCGGTGACCGCATGACGCGATCGAAGAGTCTGTCCAGATCACCTCTGCTGCTGAACACACCGGGCATGTTTGACTCATCCTGACTGCGATGGATCCGACTCGTGAATGGTACAAGGCGCATGGTTGACCTCCTGCTTCGAGAGTTCTACGTTTGACGGTTCTCGGTGCTCTGTGCTTCGTACACATCCCGGTTCAGCCACACATTTCGCCAAGTGGGATCAACGTAATCCGTTGAGAGAAAACGATACAGTCCGAATACAATGCCCATGAATTTCGCGGGACTGAGAGCAACTCCCACCATCATTTCGAGCGACAAGTCCGGGATCATGCGGAAGAGGTCGAGCATGTAGGTCAGAAACTCATTCATGTTCGTGACTCCGTTCACTTGTTCTAGCTAGAAGCAGCCTTGCTTGATTTCGGCAGCGATGAGCATTTTCAACCGGTTGACGTTTTCGTGATCCTGCTCTTTGAGTCCACGCCAGAATTCTTGGTGCTCAGGTTTCTGTTCTGCGTTGGCGATGTACTGGTCGTAACGCCACAATGACTCCAAGCGTTTGTTTAACTCTTGCACGAGATCGTAATCGTGATCAGCTAATCCCTTGGTCTCTCCAATGTGCCGGTATTCACGTTCTGCGGCAAATTGCATATACACACCTCTAAGCGTTTGCGTTTGCACAATCAACGACGTGTTCAGTAAAGCGCGTCCCAACTCGATTCTGCCATGCGAAAATGGCCCGCATCGAAGCAGGCCATCAGAGGATTCATGGTGTATCGCGTACCTGTGATCGATCAGGGGAAAACCCCTCGAAGGTCATACACTTTGGCGATCTGCTCCAACGCAGCACAATAGCTTGCTGTGCGCATGTCGCACTCGTATTTGACCGCTGCAAGCTTGACGCGACGGGCAGCCAGAATCATGTGCGTGTTCAACCGCTCGTCGATGTCCTCACCGCTCCACACGGTAGAAGTCTTATTCTGAACCCATTCAAAGTATGAGACGGTAACACCGCCCGCATTACAGAGGATGGCTGGAAGAATCTCGATGCCACGCTGAATCAGCACAGCATCGCCTTCGGGTGTCGTCGGTGCATTTGCCCCTTCAGCCACAACACGTGCGTTGATCAACGCAGCTTCTTTTGATGTGATCATCTGTTCCAATGCCGCAGGGACGAGCACATCCAATTCCAAGCCATAGAACTCTTCGGTACTGATTGATTCCGCATCATGAAAGCCACCGACACCGCCGGTCTCAGCCACATGAGTAGTCAGGGCCTCAGCATCGATACCTTTGTCATTATGAATGGCACCAGTGTGATCCAGCACAGCCGCCAAAGTCGCTCCAAGCTCGCAAAGCAACCGCCCGGTCCAGCCGCCGACATTCCCGAAGCCGATCAAACTGAATCGGCACTTGGCGACATCGATTCCAAGTTCGGGCAGCATTTCTTTGAGCACGTCGACGAGGCCCTGCCCGGTGGCCTTCTCGCGACCAACTGAACCGCCCATTTCCACAGGCTTTCCAGTGACAATACGATGCGTGTCCTGCCGAGTATGTTCGGGCATCATCAGTTGGTAGGTATCAGCGAACCACGCCATGATTTGACTGTTGGTGCCGACATCGGGTGCGGGGATGTCGTAGTCCGGCCCAATCTGATTGGAAATCGCGGCACAGAATCTGCGAGTCACTCGTTTGAGTTCTTCCGTAGACAGTTCTCGTGGGTTGCACTTCACTCCACCCTTGCCACCACCGTAGGGAACCTTCACAAGTGAGCACTTCATCGTCATCAACACAGCCAGGGATTTGACGTCATCCAGACTGACATGTGGATGGAAACGAATGCCGCCCTTGTACGGCCCCAGTGCATTGTTGTGTTGAACACGATACCCCTTAAAAAGCGCATGATGCCCGTCATCCATCAGTACAGGGAAGTGCACCATGATTTCATTCTTCGGCTGAGCGAGAATGATCTTCTGGTGATGCCGCATTCCAACATGCTCCGCCGCAATGAGCACCTGTTCAATGGTCTGGTGAAAGAGATTGCTGGGATCGCGCACAATCTCCAGTTCCTCAAAGACCGCCGATGGCAGGTGCGGCGGTGAAGCTGGTGGCTGCTGAGCTTTCTCCGTGGATGTCACTTGATTCATGCGTTGCAGTTCCCTGATTCGGTGGATACGTACACGGACCCTGTACTGCACGCATCATACCGAATCACCCGCTGTCGCGAATCATTAAATCCCCCGCCAAACAGGTCAAGCGTTCAGAATCTGCTGCGGAAACCGATGCTGAACCCCGTGCGACTTTCCCGATACCGTGAATGGCCGAAATGGGACCTGTGCCGCTTCAGATCAAACTGCGGACCGCGATAATGGAACCGCTGGTAGTGGCTGTGATGCCGAATATGTGGATGGAAATATTGGTGGCGGAATCTATGACGCCTCGGTCGCACATCAAAATGATGACGTGACTGCACGTGAATTGGTTGATGGTACTTCGGTTGGGTGTGTTCCACATGTACGTTCGAGTGACTAGGCGTCCACCCGGTCGATCCGCCGGTCACAAATGCACTGTGATGATGTAAATTGGACTGAGAGTTTCCATATCCGTGGCCGAATGACGCCCCTTTGGCACATCCGCTCAGCGACAGCGAAAGACAGAGGAAGACAAAAAGCAATGGATTGCGCATGGCGGCCTCCAGAGGAAACGTTGCGGTTTCCTTAAAGACTCCTTCGAGAAGCCATTATTCCCGTTGATTGACTCCACGCCTATCGACTTGCCAGTGCGTTCTGAGCAGCTACCAATCGCGCAACCGGCACACGGAACGGGGAGCAACTTACGTAATCCAGGCCAATCTGCTCGAAAAAGCGGATAGATGCAGGATCACCTCCATGTTCGCCACAAATGCCAAGTTTCAGATCAGCTCGGCTGCGACGCCCCTCTCGGCTAGCCAGCTCGACCAAGCGACCGACGCCGGTCTGATCGAGTGATTGGAATGGGTCTCCATCTAGTAGTCCCAGTTCCAAATAGCTTGGCAGGAAAGTATTGATGTCATCACGGCTAAACCCGTACGTGAGTTGCGTAAGGTCATTGGTTCCGAAACTAAAGAAATCCGCTACTTCCGCAATCTCTTCTGCTGTCAACGCTGCTCGCGGGATCTCAATCATCGTTCCGATTGGGATTTCCAGCTTGCCAGTGAATTTTTTGGCCTTCTTGACTTCTTTGATCGTTTCCAGCGACAGCTTTCTCAGCAATGCCAATTCATCTCGCGTGCCGACAAGTGGAATCATGATTTCCGGCCGAGCATCGATCCTGCGCTTTTTACATGCAATGGTGGCCTCGACGATCGCCCGGACCTGCATCTTGAGGATCTCAGGATACGTGACGGCCAGACGACAGCCACGGTGACCAAGCATGGGATTCGACTCATGCAGGAACGCCACGCGACGCTCGACCTGCTTCGGCGAAACGCCGAGATTCTTAGCCATGGCTGCCTGGGCTTTCTTGTCCTGCGGAAGGAATTCGTGCAAAGGTGGGTCGAGCAATCGGACCGTCACTGGCAGACCTTTCATAGCCGTGAAGATGCCCTGAAAGTCTTTGCGCTGGTGCGGCAGCAGTTTCTTGAGCGCCTTCTCACGATCCTTGATGTTGTCCGCAAGGATCATCTCGCGCATTGCGCTGATTCGATCTCCTTCGAAAAACATATGCTCAGTACGGCAAAGCCCAATTCCTTCCGCACCGAATTCTCGTGCACGCTTGGCGTCGGCAGGCGTATCTGCGTTCGTTCGCACACCGAGCATTCGGGCTTCATCTGCCCATTTCATCAGGGTAGCGAACTCACCAGAGAGCTTCGGTGCGGTTCGTTTCAGTTCACCGACCAACACCTCGCCAGTCGTACCGTCGATGGAGAGGGTGTCTTTATGCGTGTATCGCTTGCCATTCACCGTCACTGTGCGCTTAGCGGCGTCAATGGTCAGCGCACCAGCACCGGCAACGCAACACTTGCCCCACCCCCGCGCGACGACGGCTGCATGGCTGGTCATGCCGCCTGTGGACGTAAGAATGCCACGGGCGTGATGCATGCCATCAATATCCTCCGGCGAGGTCTCCTTTCGCACTAACAAGACGTCCTCACCGTCCAGCGTTCGGTCGACTGCTTCTTCAGCACTGAACGCCAACTTTCCTGTCGCTGCACCCGGCGATGCGGGGAGGCCTTCTGCGATGACTGTGGCTGACTTCTTGTCAGCATCTGAGAAGCTTGGCAGCAACAACTGGGTCAGATGTTCAGCAGGGACGCGTTTAATGGCCTCATCTTGACTGATGAGCTTTTCTTTCACCATTTCGACAGCAATCTTCACCGCTGCAGGACCGGTGCGCTTGCCGTTGCGTGTTTGCAGCATATAGAGCTTGCCGCGCTCGATGGTGAACTCGATGTCCTGCATATTTTTGTAATGCGCTTCGAGTTTGTCTTTGATTTCCAACAGTTGCTTGTGAACCTTGCGGTTCCACTTTGGCATCTCGCTGACAGGCCGAGGTGTACGAATACCCGCCACTACATCCTCGCCTTGAGCATTGATGAGGAATTCGCCATAAAACTTGTTCTCACCTGTCGATGGATTGCGTGTGAAGGCCACACCGGTCCCGGAGTCATCACCCATGTTGCCGAAGACCATCATCTGCACATTGACCGCAGTCCCCGGCAATCCGGTGATGCCCTCAACGCGGCGGTATACGACGGCCTTTGGCGAGTTCCAGCTCTTGAAAACCGCTTCAATTGAATACTGAAGTTGACGCACCGGATCTTGCGGGAAGGCCTCGCCGACATGCTTGCGGTAGACTTTACTGTATTCATCGCAAAGCTCGATCATGCCTGCTGTAGGGACATCGGTATCAATTTTCGCTTTGTACTTGCGTTTGATCTTATCGAACGCCGCTTCGAAGTACTCGTGTTCCACACCCATCACAACGTCACCAAACATGTTGATGAGGCGACGATAGGCGTCATAAGCAAAGCGATGATTGCCGGTTGCCTCAGCAAGCGCATCTACGGATTTATCCGTCAAGCCGAGATTAAGCACCGTATCCATCATGCCGGGCATGGAGACTGCTGCACCGCTTCGCACTGATACAAGCAAGGGATCACTTTCAGCGCCGAGCTTCTTGCCTGTTTCCTTCTCCAGCATGCGCACGTTCTTATGCACCTCATCCATCAGACCACTTGGCAACACATTCCCCGCTTCGGCGTATGCAGCACATGTTTCGGTGGTGATGGTAAAGCCGGGTGGAACGGGCAGACCAATGGAAGTCATATCTGCAAGGTTGGCACCTTTACCACCAAGCAGTTGCTTTTGGTGGCCTTTTCCCTCAGTCCGCGTTGGACTGAAGTAGTAGGCCATCTTCGTCGGCGCTTTGGAAGAACGTTGTTTCTGCTTTGTGGAACGGCGGGTCATTGTCTGAGTCATGGCGTTGGGGTCGGAAAGATTCGGGATGCGTTCAAGTATTCGTGAGAAGCGGCGAAGTGTACCAGAGCGGCTAAGGCATTCAACGAGTGAAAGCATACGCACCGGATCACCGCATATCATGCCACGCATGCCTCCCGTCCCAGTTCAAGAACTCAACGCTCGCCGTACCACGGTCGAACAAATCGTCAACGTGTGGCCGACCGACCAGCCGCTGGTCATGTTGCACTCGGCAAACCAGCATGAGCAATGGGGGCGTTGGTCGGTATTGGCGATGCCGGACTCGTTCGAACAGATCAACACCAGTCAGGATAATGCCATGGACCGTCTCAGACGGCTGCTTACTCGCAATACAGCGAGTACCTGCAGCCATGGCTCGCCATTTTCTGGAGGGTGGATCGGCTATCTTTCCTATGAACTGGGATGCGAGATTGAGCCAGCGGCATCTTGCAAAACGAGAACGTCGTCCGGTCCGTGGCCCCTTGTTGAGTTGGCCTACTGCCCCGGGGCGCTGGTCTTTGATCACCATGAGCAGCACTGGGCATGTGTCGGGTGCACAGACGCTGCCGAATCCATCCTGTCCCTGTTGGACTGGTCTCGAACTGATCACAGCGCAATGTGGACGGCCAGCGCGCTCAAGAGTGCTCGGCCCGGCGATGCTCACCTCAATGCGGTGACGCAAACCTTGCACTACATCGCAGCCGGTGACATCTTTCAGGCCAACATGACGCAGCAGTTTCATGCAGATTTCACAGGTTCGACCCGCGCACTGGCGTGCAATGCACTCTCACAGAGTGGAGCGCGATATGGTGCGTACCTGGAAATGCCAAACGGCCGATGCGTGGTATCAATGAGTCCAGAACTCTTCCTGCAATTTACCCCTTGCACCCGAGAGGTTGTGACACGACCGATCAAAGGCACTCGGCCTCAACGGGACGATGTGAACACGCTTCTGCATTCAGCGAAGGACGAAGCTGAGTTGAACATGATCATCGACCTCATGCGCAACGACCTCGGTCGCGTCTGTGAGTACAACACGGTTCACGTCGCGCAGGCCAGACAGATCGAAACGCATCCCACGGTTCATCATGGCGTCGGTACGGTGATTGGCCGACTCAATGCAACCTCAGATATCGCGGATCTGCTCATGGCAACGTTTCCCGGCGGATCGATCACCGGCGCGCCCAAAATTCGTGCCATGCAGATCATCGAAGAACTCGAGCAATCCCCTCGGGGGCCCTACTGTGGTGCGATTGGCATGTTCAGTGACTGCGGCAGTATGACGCTCAGCATTGCAATTCGTACAATGCTGCTTCGCGGTTTGCGAGAATCCTCGACGGTGTGGGATCGCCTGGACGGCCAGCTTACGTATGGCGCAGGAGGCGGCATCGTTGCCGACTCTCTGCCGTTGGCGGAATACCGCGAAAGTCTCGATAAATTAGCAGTGCTCAGATTGGCCTTGCGTGGTGCAACGTGTGCATCGCATGCGTGATTTACGCAATGCGTTGCAACTGGTGTCGCTGCTGGCTTGCAATGTACCGGCAGATTTGATCGACCACGACGCGCTGGTTGGCGGGATTGAATGAAAAGTCAAATGCTACGCCTGCATACGTTTGCTGCGTCGATTCCATGTGAGTATGGACGACTTTACCCACAGCACAGATTGGTGCGGCAAGTCCTGGAAGGACGAGGCGTATCCAGAATACGTGATGATGCGCGAGCAAATGCGCATCATCGGGCTCAACGAGCAGGCCGAGGCCCCCACCGCCTATGTTCATCATGGTGGATAGGAATCGTGGTCCCACTTCAGGCATCGTCGATTCGTCTCGATCGTGCTGCGACGACATGGCAGTTCCAGCAAGCCGCAATTCAACTGCTTTCTCAGCCAATACCGCTGATTCAGGATCGTATAGCGGCCAAACCTCGACGCGCGGAAGGTTCATCGTGGAAGTATTGAGTCGATCATGTTTTCGACGAGCACACCGCTGCACTTCAACCGGTGTTGCCAAATGCAGTGCCTGTACGTGCCGACCAGTCTGGCTGGTTGTGGAAGACGGTCCAAGGTTGGTCGTACTGAAACGCCAACGGTTTTGGCCTATGGCCAGGAATGCGTCAAGCAGCACATCACGTTCAAACGCAATAGCTTGCCCCATTGCCATGGGCTGTTCCACAATGAGTCGATCGTCGGTCAGGTCAAGAACCTTGACGCGCCAAACGAGATCGGGCTGATCGACGGAGTCATCATGCGCGATTGCGATTTCAATCGCCCCACCACGGTCACGAATCTGCGTCAGACAACGTCGCCATTCAAGCGTGCGTGAACGATTTGCGGGCACGGCTGCCACCTTTCAAGGGAATTGTTTGCCTCCAACGCCGACGTATCGGCACAGCTCCCGGGGTACTTCACGTCAATGTCGTTTGGAACCCAGTGTCATGACCAACAATCCGGGATGCTCCGTCGGCTCCGATAAACCCGCCTGAAAACATGCGAGCGATAACGCTGAAGCGGTCCAAAGTCGAAATCGTCGGTCTTCAGGTTTAAACTGCCAAGTCGTTTCGTCGATCGCATCGCCGAATCGCAATGCAAAAACGCTGTCTCGAGCGCCCCAGATCATTTGGGCCGAGCCGTCCTCCGCCAGCCCCGACTGCCAATGCCCCTCGGTCAGCTCAGGCCAAAAGTCCCCTGGCAAATCATCGAGTACGACTGATCCGTTCTCACTCACGGCTTCGCTCGCCAGGGTTAGCAAACACACGGCCTCATTGATTTCAACAACTGTCATGAACGTATTGCCCAGACACAGCACAACGTCAAACGGGCCGTTCGGCCAAGTGTCGTGGAGAAAATCGCCATGGACGAGATCTGCTGCAGAATCGACCTTCTGCAGTTTCAATCGGCATGAATTTAAAGCTGTTAAGTTCCGGTCCATGCCGGTCACCGCATGCCCATCACGAGCCAATTCCACGAGAACGCGGCCACTTCCGCAACCAAGATCTAACACGCGCCGAGGCACTGGACCAAGCAATGATCTCAATGAGCGAAGCTGCAATTCTGCTTGCTCCGGCTCGTGCGGATGATCTTCATCAAGCCATTGTGGAAGATGTGAGGTCGTCATAAGTGCACAGGCCGTGACCGTAACACTGCTTCTAGTTCGGTCACCTGCCGCTGTTTCTGCGCCAACTCCTTTGGCGATAACTCAGCACCACCATAGCGAATCGAATAGAACGCAGCGGTGAGTTTCTCAATGATTGTTGCGGCTTCAGGGCTCTGCAATTGGACTGCCTTTGCGTACAACAGCGGCGGTTGCCAGTGTGGTTTTGCAAGCCCCGCGCGCCGGAGTGTGACGAGCATGTCTGCGTAAAAGCCGAGTTGTTTCAACATACGACGTTGATCTCGGCCGCGTACATGCCTGAGATTAAAAAGCCGCTTAAGCAACAGCGATCGTCGCATCAGTTTGATAAGCGCGATGATCGCGAGAACAAGGATTCCTCCAATGAATGCCATGTAGAAATACCCTGCTGGGCCAAGATAAAAGGCACGGTTAACTCGCTCCATCCAGTTACGCAGTGCGCGCACGAACTCATTGGCCTGTTGTCCAATCGTTGCATTGGCACCGGAGTCGGCGAGTTGCGCTTGACGTGTGCGGTCGAAGTCCACGATGGTCCTCCCCCACATGCCATCAAAGCTGTCGTAAAACCACCGTAGTCGATCCGCAACTGAACCACCGGCATGAAGCTCGCGCAACGTGGCTGGCGGGGTAGGATCGAACACTGTCCAGCGGTGTTTCTCTGTCCGCACTTCGGTCCAGGCGTGAGCGTTGGATTCGACGATCGTATATCGCTGCGTTGCGCCATCATATTCATATGCCACAAACCCGGTAACCAGCCTGGCTTCAATGCCGACATGTAGACATAGCGACACCATTGCAGAAGCAAAATACTCGCAATGCCCACGTTGGTATTCCAATAGGAAATAGCTCACCGGATCCATCTGCCGCCCGCCTTCGTGTGGCAGCACCATACCGCTGAGATCAAGCGTGTACATGAACTCCGGTGAATGCAGATATCGCATGAATTGGTGTGCAGCGGCGTGACTCCATTCGAAACGTTCCGCAGACCCATGTTCCCCAGGCGGATCGACTGGCAATCCACCATCACGAAGGAGCTGTTGAGCCAAAGCTTGAACTTCGGAATTTCGAAGCCGAGGCGAAAGTCGGATGCGCGACTGGCCACCTGCATCCAGCCGTTGGAGTAGTTCATCCGAGGCCAGCGGTACGGTTTTGACTCGGTATCGGTGCAGTCGCGGGGCACTGCGTTGTTGTTGCATTGTCAATCGCAGTTGGTCGACGAGTAAATCTTGTGAAGCGTCCATAGCTACAGCAACGGGCGGATATAGCGTCATCACCGTGTCGAGATTCTGCAACATCTCCACATGAACGGTCACGATGCGGCTGTCATCAAGCAATTCGTCCTCGAAGGCGTCGCCACGATTGTCGCTCAGCAGTGAAGTAAAACGTCCTGCTTCGACCGAAAGCGTGTCTTCCGTACGCGAGGCGCTTCGCCATCGGCCGCGTCCGTCATACCGATCAAGCACTGCTCCGCGCAACAGCAGTGGCTCACCTGAAACGAACGGTCGACCTTCCTGATCTTGCAACTGGACACTCATTACACCGCGGCGCGAATCCGTGATTCGACCTCCACTGATCAGGTCAACCTCATCGCTATAGCCCGGCCGACGATCCTGTGATGGTGACGACAACATCTCCACGACACCTTCACCAAGACCTCGCGGGAAAACCATAAAGATCACCATGCCCAGCGCAAACCCACAAACTGCGACGACCACCGTTAGTGAGCGAAGTTGCGCTCCCACATATCTTCCAGTGATTGGTTTGATCAACGGCGCTGCAGTTGAGTGTTCAGGCATGGCTGCGAAACGTTCATCTCGCGATTTTTCATGTGCAGCATGCAATTGGAACAGCACCAGGACATAGAGCCCCAGTAACGCATACACGAATAGGATGATGCCGAAGAAGAGATCGACCGTATGCAGGCAGCCGGTGATCATAAGCAATAAACTCAACCCCAGCAGGTGCCCATGGTCGCGCGATGTACGGCGTTCATAGAGCTTGATGATCATCAACCACAGGATGAAACGGCCAAGAACGCCCAGCACGTCATCCGGGTTTTGCATCACATCGACAATGATGTTCAACGAAACACCGACCACCAATACGTTCGAGACCCAACGCGGCAACCATCGGCCGCGAGGGCCTTCAGTGAGGTACCAACTAATTGCTGCTAATGCACCAGCAACGAGAAGAAGACCGATGCTCCTTTGCGAGATCGCAATGCCAACAATGCTCAGCAGAACGAGCGTAAACGACAACTTCGGAAAACTCCGCAGCAGACTCATGCAGCGACCACCTTCTGCCGGGTAGGGTGTTGTCCTTTCTCAGCGTCCCTTCGATGAGCGACGTGCAAGTCCCAGCCCATCGGTCGAATTGCAATTGAGTCAAGCTGTCGTCCGGTTATGTGCATGGCTTCAGTTCGGCCGCCCGTCTCCGGAAGCGGCTCGGCTCGGTCGGGATGAATCACCACCAGACCTGCACGTTCGGCATCGATCGATGGCAACTGCTGACCTGAGTCACGTGCAGCGTCGAGGTCGATTGATGCCAATGCAGCCATGATCTTGCGAAGATGCCAATAGCTGTGACGCATACCGATCACCGGCACATCCATGCCAGCTACGATCATGCTGATCTCATACCCTGCATGATGCGCTGAGTGCGCGACAGACGCAGCAAGACTAATCGCTCGTTCTTCAAGTTCGCGGCCGGTCAATTCGTCGTTACCGTTCCCTGGGTCGACTTTGAGTTGGTCTGTCGGTACCGTCAAATTCACAATGATTCGAAGCTTGGGTGGGCTTGGACTGGATCGTTCGATACAAACGAACTGGTCGAGCTGCGCACTGCGTTTCCATGAAATACTTCGGATGCTGTCGTTGTCCCGGTGCTCACGCAAACCAAAATATTCCTCACCACTGCCAGGTCGTTCCGTTGTGCGCATACCCATGACCGAAGGAGGGCTTACTGCACGGAGGAGGTCCGGACGTAGCTCGTGCAGTTGCGGATAAATCAGCGTGTGTTGCTGTTGAGAAAAGGTGACCGACTTCTTGATAATGCCAAATGGAAAAGTCGTCCAGATTCGCGTTTGAAAAAAGCATGCTTTACCACGACGCATCGGCCAGAAGATTGCTTCGCCATGCACTGTTTCCCGAGGGCCAATGTGCATGACCCACGACGACGCTGGAGGCATGAGCTTCTGCCAGCCCAATCCCTTTTCGACAGCCCTTTCCTCAATGTGGATATTGAACGCAGGCAGGAATCGGCTGCGATTAACCAGCGCATACCGGATCAACATCGGTTCGCCAACAGCCCCAAATTGTGGATCGAGCCGTTTGAGTCGAATGTGGATCATCATCAAACCGGAGATTAGCCCCGAAATCACGATCCCGGAACACAAGGCACCAAAGATCCAGAACAGGAGATTGTTCTGGCTGTTCATCGCCGCCAAGGCAACGACCAAGGTCAGGCCAAAGTACGCCAATCCGGGAATGTGCAGGTGATACCGCCGTTTCATAGCATCTCGACGCGACATCGTGGGCCATCACCGATATCGCTCGTACTCCTCCCACAAATTGTCCGGCTGCTGGGTTGGTGTAGCTCGGCCTGGCGCAAGGATGATCAACATGCGCGACCGATTCGAATTCGAAGGCAGCCGAATGACTTCGCTCGAATTGCGAAACCCGGAACGTGACACATCGATCTGCCACTGCTCATCCATCCAACCTGCGCCAAATGCTGACAACTCAATTGCAAACGCCCCATCCGATGCAGTGCTGTCACTGGCGATCAACTCCCGCGCGAGGCGTTCTGGATCACGATACACCTGGATTCGCGCTTCGCGGATGCCAGGTTCGTCCAGCCGAGGATCATCCACAGGAACGATGAGTACGGCATTGTCGAATCCCTCGATGACCTTCCCACGAAGTGTGTACGGACCGCATCCGCACAGGGCAGTCACGAAAGCAAAGGCAAGAACAGTACAGATAATCCGAAACATGGTTCTGATCATCATACGTCCCGGCTGTGCATTCGGATGCGACAACGCCAAAGTACCATATCCGCCCTCGATTCCAGTGGCGCCCCACTGCATCGCAGTCCGGTACAATGCGAGCACCTTCGCCCAACCTTGACCACCTCCGGACTCACGCTCAAATCCTCAGCCATATGCCCCGTCAGCGACATGTCATTCTTTCTGTGGTCACGAGAGTGCTGGTTTGCACTGTGCTTCTGGGCATAGGCATCGGCGTTTACATGCTGCTCGTAGCCACGCGCACAACGCCAGCCCGGGTTGACACCGACGTGTTGCGGCCGCGGGTCGCCGTGATCCAGGTTGAACAGGTACCCGTGCAACGACAATTCGAGGGGTACGGCACCGCGCATGCCTTTCGCACCGCTAATGTGCCAGCCCAAGTACGTGGCATTGTTGAAGACCTGCCCGAAGATGTCATTGCAGGCAGCCCGGTGCAACGCGGTCAACTACTCGTTCAGCTTGATGCCGCTGATTACATTCAAGAGCTGGAGATTCGCCAGCAGCAACTCGCGGATCTGGATGCCCAGCTTGAGCGGTTGGATGTTGAGATTCGTGCAGCACTACGCCGACTGGAACTGGCCCAGCACGAGGTAGAACTTGCAGAAGCGGATCTTCAACGAACCGTTCGCGCGCAAGAAACTGCAGGAGCAACGCAACGCGAAGTTGATCAGCAACGCCAAACTCTGTCAATGCGACGGCGCGAGCTTGTTGCTATCGAAGACCAACTTGCGCAGACCGATCCGCGTCGCGCTCAGCTTCAGGCGGGTCGTGGTCAGACCGAGGCATCGCTGCAACAGGCCCAGCGCAATGTCGACCGGACTCGAATCGTAAGCCCCATTGACGGCGTGTTGCAGTGGGTTGACGTCGATCTTGGCGAAAGCATCCAGGCCGATCAGCCCGTTGCGCGGGTTGTTGACCTCAGCCGTATTGACGTTCCGATTCGTATGCCATCAAGTGCAAGGACTCATTTGACTATCGGTGATGAAGTCATGCTCGTCCCTGCCACGGGGAACGATATCCAATGGATCACGCACATCACACGGCTTTCACCAGAAGACGATGAATCCGCGCGGACGATGACGGCCTATGTCGAACTACGGCAAGAACTGGGTATCGCCCAATCACAACAACTGCTCGTACCCGGACAATTTGTCCTCGCTCGGATCAGAACGACGGATGAACAAATGCGCCACGTCATCCCCCGACGATCAATCGCATCGGATCGGATTCGACTCATTGAAGACGGAATTGTGCGCAGCCAGCGCGTCGAAGTGGCGTTTGATATTCGTCAACGCTTTGCTCGTTTCGGCATCGATGATGATCACTGGGTTGTGCTGGCGCACCCACTGCCGGAAGGTAGTTTGGTTGTGCTAGATGCGGTGCGTCGACTCGTGGATGGCACCGCCGTTGAACCGATCCCAACCAATGCAACCGCCGCTGGAGAACACGGTGCATCTCGGTTGGCTGGTCGCGAGGAGACGGGTCCATGAGCGTCTCACGCTTCGGAGTGACGAAGCCGGTTCCGGTGAACCTCTTGATGGCTGCGCTGCTGTTGGCAGGGCTGTTCGCTTCTACAACGTTGCGACGCGAGTTCTTCCCGGAGACGACTCCCGATTCTGCGAATGTGACGTTGATCTACCCTGGAGCAACGCCGGAAGAGATTGAACAGTCTATGGCCATCAAGATCGAGGACCGCCTTGCAGACCTTGAAGATGTGCAGCGGATAACGACCACATTGTCTGAAGGCGGAGGCGGGATTGTTGTCGAGTTTCGTGAAGGAATCCGTGATGTCTACCGCGCGACCGATGAAGTCCAGCGGACGATTGATCAGTTGACCGATCTGCCTGCCGAGGCAGAACGCATCCAGGTAGCCGAGTTTGAACCACGGCTGCCGGTGATTATGGTGTCGCTTTACGGCGATGTAGATGAAGACGTGATGAAGCGAACAATTCGTTCCATCCGTGATGACCTGCTGACGCTACGAGGGATGGGTGAGATCGCTGTCACTGGAGTGCGCGAATACGAGATACGCATTGATGTGCAACTTGAGCAGATGTTGCAACACGGAATCAGTCTGCCGCAAGTCAGCGAAGCCGTGCGACAATGGATGCGCGAAATTCCAGGTGGCACAGTGCGAACGGAGACGGGCAACATCAACGTGCGCGCACTTGGGGTCGAGGAACGCTCTGACGCAATAGGCGAGATCGTGCTCCGCGGCTTGCCTGACGGGACATCCCTACGCGTGCGTGACATAGCCAACGTCAGTGAATACTTCGTCGATCAACAACTCATCCGAAGGTTCAATGGTGAACGGGCTGCCACACTGGTCGTGAACGCCAGCCGTCGACAGGACATTGTCGCCATCGCCGAGATGGTCCGGGCGTACGTGCAAGGCCGCCGTGGCGAGGGCCTCGAAGCACGCGGCCTTGAACGGATCTTCAGCTCCCCGCGTATGACGGCCTATGAGTTGGGGCTGCACTCCGCGGCACCCCTTCCTGAAGATCTGAATGTAGCCACGCACTCTGACCTTGCGCGATTTGTTGAGGAGCGACTGAATCTACTTGTGCGCAATGCAGGATATGGGGCTGTACTGGTTTTTCTCACATTGCTTCTGTTTCTCAATTGGCGCGTCGCGTTTTGGGTGGGCGTCGGCTTGACCACGGCATTGGCCGGGACGCTGGCGTTCATGATGGTGCTGGACATCACCCTCAATTTGCTGACGATGTTCGGCCTGATCGTTGTCATGGGGCTGCTGGTTGATGACGCGATCGTCGTTGCTGAGAACATCCAGGCAAGGCATGACCGCGGCGAGGCATCCTTGATCGCAGCCGTGAAAGGTGCTGAACAAGTGGCTTGGCCAGTGGTTGCGACTGTCTTGACGAGTATCGTCGCTTTTCTGCCGCTGATGTTTGTGCGCGGTCGGATTGGCGATCTCATGGGTGCGTTGCCGCTCGTCGTTGCGGTGGCACTGGTGATGAGTTTGCTCGAATCACTCGTCATATTGCCGAGCCACATGGGGCACAGTCTGGTCAAGCGTGACAAACTTCGCTCTGGCAATGGCCGTCACGGTGGAAACATCGTTCACCGGTACGAACAGTGGCGCGACCGAATCATCCAGCATCGCATCATCCCCACTTATGCAGCGGTGTTAGAACGAGCGATGCAGATTCGGTACATCAGTGTTGCGGCGGCGATCATGCTGCTTTCGATATCACTTGGCATGGTTGCCAGCGGGCGAATCGTCTTTGAGTTCCTCCCCGCATCGGACTCGGAGACGATCATTGTTGATATTCGCATGCCGATTGGTACGAGCGTCGATGCGACGAACGCGGTTGTCAAACAATTTGAAGCCGCAGCGGTCAAGCAACCCGAAACGAATTCCGTGAGCGCCACCGTGGGTGAATCGGCCGATATTGACACAGGCACGACGGACTCTCTAGCCAGCCATGTCGCGCAGATGTTCATAGAACTGTATCCAATCGAGCGACGCGAACGAAACTCACAGCAGGTCATTGCGGCAATCCGGAATGAAGTTGGACGTATAGACGAAGCCGAGCGCATACGGTTCTCGGAGATTACTGGTGGACCGGGTGGAGCAGATATAACAGTACAAGTGCGTGGCGACGATCCTGAGCGAATCGCTGCAGCCGTTGCAGATACCCGACGAGCACTTGCACAGTTCGACGGTGTTGTGGATATCGCAGATGACGACGCAGCCGGTCAACGGGAAATCCAGGTCATCACGCGGCCAGGCGCAGCCGCATTAGGATTTACGGCAAGTGACATTGCTAACCAGATGCGCGGTGCACTGTACGGCCTTGATGCGCATGTGTTCGCAGCGGAACAGGAGGATATTGACGTCCGCGTGCGACTGGATGAAGCCACACGACGGGATCTGTATGCTGTCGAAAATTTGTGGCTGATTACTCCTGCTGGTGTACCTGTTCCATTGAGGGAAGTGGCTGAACTGCGTGAAGGCACCGGCTATGCGACCATTCGCCGCATCAATCGCAGACGAGCCGTGACAGTTATGGCTGACACACTGCCTGGAGTCAGCCCGGAAGACATCATGCGAGAGTTCGATCTCAACGCGTTGCGTGAGGCACACCCGTTTGTCAGTATTGAGACTGCAGGCCGCCAGGAGCAGATGCGCGACGCATTTGCAACATTGCCCATCGGGTTTGGCGCAGCGCTGGTGATGATCTACGTCATACTCGCCTGGCTCTTCAGCAGCTATGTGCAGCCACTGGCCGTAATGATCTCCATCCCTTTCGGGCTGATCGGTGTGATCTGGGGACACATGCTTCTGGGCTATGAGCTGACGTTTCTGAGTGCAATCGGTTTCGTGGCGCTCAGTGGTGTGATTGTGAACGATTCGTTGATTCTGGTGCGGTTCTTCAACGATCGCCGTGCGGAAGGCGCGACGTTGCATGATGCGCTGGTAGACGCAGGTCGCGCTCGCTTGCGGCCGATCTTTCTCACAACCGTGACAACGGTGCTGGGTCTAACGCCGCTGATGTTAGAGCAGGACTTCCAGGCGCGGTTCCTGATTCCCATGGCGATTTCCATTGCTTTCGGGCTGATGTTCGCAACCATCGTGATCCTCGTTGTTCTGCCGTGCATCATGGTTATCGTCGATGACATCAAGGCCGCAGCGTACTTCCTTTGGCATGGCAAATCCCGCCCGGTCCCCGAATCGGAACAAGCCGCTGCCATGCAGATGAAGGCGTGATGGCGATAGAACCGCGCATCGGGTGGAATGCCAATGGTTCACCTTTCGACTGATCGCTACTGTGGCCGAAGGAGATAAGGATGCCCATGGTCGCACCTACACAGTTGCCTGACGTGAAGTTGTTTCAGATGACGCGACACACTGACGACCGTGGGTACTTCGCCGAGACGTATAACCGTGATGCATTCGTACGTGATGGAATTAGAATTGACTTCGTGCAGGACAACCAATCATTCTCCCGCGCGAAGGGCACAGTTCGTGGGCTGCACTATCAGATTCATCCTCATAGTCAGACCAAACTCATCCGTGTCTTGCGTGGTGCCATTTTCGATGTCGCGGTTGATCTGCGGCGATCCTCGCCAACCTACGGCCATCACGTGAATGCTGTTCTCAGTGCTGAGACAGGCAACCAATTGCTCGTCCCGGTCGGCTTCGCACATGGATTTTGCACGCTTGAGCCGGACACGGAGGTACTCTACAAGGTGGACTGCGGCTATGCGCCCGAGTGCGACCGCGGGATATGCTGGAGCGATGAAACGCTGGGCATCGACTGGCCCGTCACCATTCGCAATGCAACGCTGAGCCCGCGTGATCGTCAGCTTCCGAGGTGGGCCGATGTGGAGGATTGGTTCTAAATGGCACACGATCGTATTTTGGTGACTGGTGGAGCAGGTTTCATTGGGTCGGCCTTGGTTCGCCAATTGCTGGCTGAAACCGAAGCCACCGTGATCAACGTGGACAAGCTGACCTATGCAGCGAACCTCGCCTCGCTGCCAGACGCTGCTGAGCATCCGCGCTATCGGTTTGAGCACATTGACATCTGTGATGCTGATGCCGTTCGCAGGGCGGTAACAGAGCATCAGCCAGATGCAGTGATTCACCTTGCGGCTGAATCACATGTTGACCGGTCCATCGACGGCCCGGCTGAGTTCATCCAGACCAACATTGTGGGCACGTCAGTGCTGCTTGAGGCCGCTTTGGAGTTCATGCGATCGCGTCATAAACAGGCACGATCCAACTTTCGATTCCTGCATGTCTCAACGGATGAGGTTTTCGGCTCGCTTGGCGAGAAAGGGCTGTTCACTGAGGAGACGCCCTACCGGCCGAACTCTCCATATGCAGCGAGCAAGGCCGCCTCGGATCACCTGGTGCGGGCCTGGCATGAAACCTATGCCCTGCCGACACTGATTACCAACTGTACGAACAATTACGGCCCGTATCAGTTTCCCGAGAAACTCATCCCACTCATGATCCTCAAAGCTCTTGCCAGCGAACCTATGCCGGTGTACGGAGCTGGCGAAAATGTGCGTGACTGGCTTCATGTTGATGACCACACACGTGCACTGCGGCTGGTGCTTGAGCACGGTCAGGTCGGCCGAACGTACAACATCGGGGCACGATGTGAACGGACGAATCTTCAGATCGTCCACGCCGTTTGCGACGTGCTGGATGAGCTTCTGCCCGATGAGGCGGGATCGAGGCGCCGTCTGATCACACGAGTCACTGATCGCCCAGGCCATGACTATCGCTATGCCATGGACCCAACGCGTCTCGAACAGGAACTCGGCTGGACCCCACAGATCACTCTTGAAACAGGGTTACGTGAAACGGTGCAATGGTACATCGAAAATCGCCCATGGTGGAAGGCAATCGTCGACGGCGTGTATTGCGGCCAACGTTTGGGCAAAGCAACAGAAACACCATCGAGTGTGAGATAACTGCTGTCTGAATGATGTTGCCGCGCGGCTGGAATAGGCGCTATCGTTCTCCTGACGACTCGATCACTACTCAGGAGGAATCATGGCCAACAATATTTTGCTCATTCTGTCTGGATGCGGTGTGTACGACGGTGCAGAGATTCACGAATCCGTGATCACCTTGCTGCATCTTGATCGCCATGGCGCGCAGGTTACCGTCGCTGCCCCGGATGTGGACCAAATGCACGTAATCAATCACCACACTGGCGAAGAGATGAACGAGACGCGCAACGTCCGTGTTGAATCAGCTCGCATCGCCCGCGGGCCAGTCGAAGATCTCGCGGATATCAAGACCAGCCAGTTCGACGCTGTGATTTTCCCCGGTGGCTTTGGAGCAGCGAAGAACCTTTGCACATTCGCCACGAAGGGAGATCAGTGCGAAGTCAACCCTGTGGTGCAGCGCGTGCTTCGCGAGATGCATGAAGCTGGCAAACCCATCGGCCTAATCTGCATTTCCCCAGCCATTGGCGCCAAGGTGTTTCCCGGATCCACAGTCACCATTGGCACCGATGCCGACACCGCTGCGGCGATCGAAAAAATGGGGGCTCACCATCAAAGTCGCCCGACTGAGGAAATCTGTGTCGATGAAGCCAATCGGATCGTTTCTACCCCTGCTTACATGTCCGCACAGCGGATTCACCAGGTCTATGAAGGCATCGGCCGCCTCGTCGATACCGTGCTGAACTTGGCAAAAAAGGGGGCAGGGAAACCACAGACTGCGGCGAGCGCCTGAGACCCGACTTGGGCTGTTCTTGCCCGATTGGCGTCTTTCGGCATCCACCCGTTGAGTCGAAGCGTATGTGCAGGTATCCTCAAGCCAACAGGAGGCATGCCGGAAGCGCTGCGCTCAATCGAATCGCTGGATGCACGGCAGAATTCGCATGAAGAATGACCTCATGAATCGACCGCTTTTCTCATTGCTCCTTGGCGTGTGTGCAATTGTCCTCCCAACCATGATGGCAGGCGGGTGTAACAACGTTGAGAAGGCAAATCCTCGCCCCTCACCAGCACGTGCAGATCGTTCGTTCGATCTGGATGTTCCCCAGATTATGCGAGGCACTGTTGCCTCGGAAGCTGTTCTGCTTGGATATGAACCTGTCGTGGTTCGTGGGTTCGGTTTGGTCGTGGGTCTCAATGGCTCCGGCTCGCGAGATATCCCACCGACTGTTCGCGCGCACATGCTTGCGGAGATGGCACGCCACGGAGTTGGAAGCGAGCGGACGGGCTTCGGCCATATTAAACCCGACGATATGCTCGATTCATTGGATACCGCAGTAGTCATCGTCGAGGCGCTCATCCCTCCCGGCGCTGTCGGCCGACGCCGAGCGCGTGACGCTGAAATCATGGGGACCCAGGTCGATGTTCGTGTGTATGCCGACCCTCGCACCGGCACGACGAGTTTGGAAGGCGGGCGGCTCTACACCACGCAACTTCGTCCCGGCCCACTTCGAGCTGGTGGCGGTCAAGCTGCGCCGCTTGCGTTGGCCTCAGGACCGATCTTCGTCAATCCCTTCGCTGAGCCAGGCGCGGTCGAACGTGATGCCATTACCCGAACGTCAGGCATGATTCTCAATGGTGGTGAAGTCGTCAAGGACATGCCGCTGAAACTCCGTCTGGCCAATCCAAGCCACACTCGTGCGGCGATCGTTCAGAACTCCATCAATGCCCGCTTTACGCGCGAACGTGCTCAGCCCGACCCCACGGCGCGTGGCGAATCGGATGAAACCATCGCCATCACCGTGCCGCCGTCCTACCGCGACCGAACGGAAGAATTCGTCAATCTGCTGCAGAACACGACGATTCGCCTAACCAACCCGGAATCCATAGCAGTGTCTGTTCGTCGCATGCTCCTTGAGGATCCATCCCTTGGTCCGCAAGCATCATTGCGATGGCAGGCGCTCGGCCAGCGGGCATTGCCGGTCATCAAAGAGTTGTATGACCATTCTGAAGAACTGCCGCGCCTTGCGGCCTTACGGGCTGGTGCAAAGCTCGATGATGCGCTGGTGATCCCTCACTTGATCGACATGTCCAAATCTGCCTCAGCCGAGAGCCGAAGTCAGGCGATCGAGTTGCTTGCTGAGATGAGCATGAACCCGCAGATTGACTCCACACTGCGGACGCTGCTTAACGATGAGGATGTTGAAGTCCGCTTGTCCGCATACGAAGCGCTGGTCAAGCGTCGTGATCCTCATCTGCAGCGGTATTCTGTTGATGGCAAATTCGTGCTGGATGTCGTCTCCTCATCTAAGCCGATGATCTATATCACGCAGTTCGGCCAGCCACGCGTTGTGTTGTTCGGCGACGATCTTGAGATCGACACCCCTGTGTTTGTCCAAGCATGGTCAAACCGATTCATGGTCAAGGACTATGGTGACGAAAACGAACTCGAGGTGTACTATCGGAAGTATCCAACCGACACCAACGCGTCCATACATCGTGTCAACAATGAGCTTGCAAAGTTCATTCATTTCCTCGGGCACACCACAACCATCGAACGGCCGAACCCGGGACTTGGCTTGAGCTATGGCGAAACTGTCGGGGCTCTACATCAAATCTGGAGTCAGCGATACATTCAAGCCGATTTCAAAGCCGAGCAGGACCGTATTCTCGCTGCGATTACTCGTCATGAGCAGGAAACCGGCGTGATTGAGCGGCCGGAATTTGAAGAACTGGATTCGGACGATGATGGTGAATCACAATGGGAGGTTGACTGGCCAGCAGCGGAGTTTGAAGTCGGTGCTCCTGCCAGCGACCTTGACCGCCTCGCGCCTGCGAACTCTCGGGAGGACTCTCCCCGGTCTACGGCCTGGTGGGAAGACTCGCAATAATCCACTTGTGAACGTACTATTGGCAGAGTTCTGAATGTTCCCCAAAAGGGGCGAGCGTTATCCGATACGATTTCACTTCACGAATCTCTCAGCAGCATCGGGCTCATGGAAGCAGCCCGGCCCGGCTTGGAACCGCCACAAGCCGAGGCACCGAGACAGGAGGTCTTCGCCGTATGCGACTTGCACGAGTCACTATCGCCGGTTTCAAGTCGTTCGCTGACGCGACCGAGTTTCACTTCGATCAACCGATCACCGGCATCGTCGGTCCCAATGGGTGCGGCAAGTCCAACGTCGTTGACGCCATCAAATGGGTGCTCGGCGAACGCTCGGCGAAGAGTCTGCGTGGCGATGCCATGCTGGATGTCATCTTTGCCGGTTCTGCATCGCGAAAACCCATCGGTGCCGCGAGTGTCACGCTGACGTTCGACAATCCACGTGTGGAAACGGCTGCTTCGCTGAATGACCAGTCGTGCGAAGGAATGTCCAATGGCGGTGTGACCGGAAACAGCCGCTCGCTTGCGATCGATACCGAGCAGGTCGATGTCACCCGTCGCCTCTACCGCGATGGCCGCAGCGAATATCTCATCAATAACCGCAAGGTCCGCCTTCGCGACATCAAAGAACTCTTCATGGACACCGGCATCGGTGCCAATGCCTACTCCATCATCGAGCAAGGACGCGTGGACGCCATACTCATGGCCAATCCTGTTGAGCGTCGTCAGATTCTCGAAGAAGCCGCTGGCGTGGCCAAGTTCAAGGCCCGCAAGATTGAAGCAGCTCGCAAGCTTGAACGCACCGAAGTCAATCTCGTGCGTGTGCGAGAACAGCTCGCCAGTACCGAGCGCCGACTTCGAATCGTCAAAGGCCAAGCTGCCAAAGCCCGCCGCTTCCAGGAATTGGATGAGCGACACCGTGAATTGCGGACCGAACTCGCGCTGGATATCTATCACGAACTTCGCGAACGGCTCAGTGGCCTGACCAGCCGCATTGCTGACCTCGATGGAAAGCGTTCCGAGCTTCAAGAAATGCTCCAGAATGTTGAGGATGAGAAGCAGGAAGCGGAAATTTCCCGAGCAGACCTGCAGTCTGCGCGCCGCGAGCTTGAGCAAGGTCGCATGGAGCGCGTCGCCACGCGCAAGCACGCTGAGCAACGCCGCGAGATGACGCAGCGGAACCTGCACGAGGCGCAGCAGCACATCGCTGATGATCGCAAACGCGTTGATGAACTCAAGGAGCGACTTGCTGCACTCGAACTCGACATCACTGATTCGGAATCTGAAATTGCCGCCGCTGCCGAACGTGTGGCCGATGCTGAGCGTCTGGTCAACTCTGCCAGTGAGCAGCGCGCGAAGTTGCAGCAGCAGGTTGTCAAGGCCTCGGAACAGCGAGAGCAAGCTAACGATGCGGTGAAGCAGACTGAGCAGCAACACAGCCGGCAAACCGCGCGTATTGAATCTCTCGATGGCCGTGCCAATGGCCTGAGCGAACAACTCAGCCGACTCGACACCCGAAGTGAGCAACTCACTGAACAGCGTCGCGAATGCGAACAATCGCAACAGCGCATCGATACAGAGCACACCGAGGCGAAGCAGCAGGTTGAGCAATTGGAGAGCGAACTTGGCGAACATGACCGCGCCGTCGCTGCGCTTGGTGAACGCCAAGCGGAACTCACCGAACAGCTCTCCGACGCCAGGCACGAGCGTGCTTCCATTGAATCTCGCCGCCACCTGCTCGAAGAAATGCGGCAGGCCCGCGAGGGCCTCACCGACGCAGTGAAAGCGGTTCTAGACAATCCTGACCAGTTCCCGGGCGTGGCTGGCCTCCTCGCCGATGCGATTGATCCCGACCGCGCCAATGCGCCGATGGTTGAAGCGGCGCTCGGGTCGAACCTCGAACTGCTCCTGTTTGAACACTTCGATGACCTCCAACGACTCCAGCCGGCATTACAAGAATTACAGGGCCGCGTCGGTTTCCTCGCCTCGGACTGGTTCGACCGCTCAGGATCCGATGCACTGACCCATCCTGAAGCGAATTCCTGGAGCACCCCGATTCTGTCACTGCTTCGTGTGCAGAAACATGCTCGTGGAGCAGTCGAGCGATTGCTCCGAACGACATATGTGGTTGACGATCTCGAAGCGGCGTTCATGCTGGCGGCAGGACCGCTTGCTGGCTGTCGCTTCGTGACAAGGCGAGGTGAGGTGATTGAAACTGATGGCCGCATCATGGTTGGTCAGAACGGTGCAGCCAGCACTGGCGACGGTTGGCTCTCACGCCGCATTGAACTTGAGGAGTTGCAGGATCGCCTGAACACGCTGGATGAAACCATTCGGAATCGCAACAACGAACTCCAAGAGCTGATTGCCGAGTCCCAGCAGGCACGTGAGCAACAGAACTCCATTGAGGCCGCCTTGCAGTCTGCACGTCAGGCGTCTGTGGAAGCCCAGTACCAATCCCAGCGCCTTGGCAATGACCTTGAGCGCGTGAAGCGTGAGGAGGTCTCCCTTGCCAATGAACGGGCTGAACTTGCTGAACGCATGGAGACCTTGAAGCGTGAGCGCGAAGAGATTTCCACCAGTTGCGATGATTTGCAACGAATGCTGACCGAACAGC
>PWVT01000126.1 GCA_003562195.1 Phycisphaeraceae bacterium
CATGAGCCGGTCCAGTTTCACAGTCCTGCGTTTGGTCAGGTCAGCGACGATGTGCGGATCGCGATGCAGCTTCGTCATGCGGAACTGCATCTGAGTTTTTTCTGGCCGGAGGAATCATGAATCCGGCATTCCCACTGAGCATTGAGGATGCCAAAGCGGCTCTGCATGAGATGGCGCGTTCACCCGTCTCGCCGGCGCGGCCGATCGTCGTGCTTGCGGGGCTGTTCGACCCCGGTGTCATTTCGCGCGATATCGCTCGACGGTTGCGCCGTGTCTTCACGCCCGATGCACCACTCATCAGTGCCAGTTTCTTCTGGCAGTTCACGTTCGATGCGTGTCGCGAGAAAGTGCTGCGTCGGGTGCAGCGGCGCTTTCCAAGTGATGATCCGGGATGCACGGTTGAGGTCGATGTCGTCGGCTTCTCCATGGGTGGATTGATCGCGCGGTATGCGGCAATGCACCATGAGAACGGCCCGCGTCTGAAGATCAATCGTCTGTTCACCATCGGCACGCCGCACCGCGGTGCGGTGAAAGCGCCGTTGGCACCATTTGATCCGCGAGCAGTTGATATGCGGATTGATTCGCAGTTCCTAGCCATGCTCGATGATGATGCATCGCGTGACGGGTACGAGCTGATGCCGTATGTTCGCACGCGCGACGCGGTGGTTGGCTCGGAAAATGCCGCCCCGCCGGGTCGTGAACCTTGGTGGGTGCCGAACAAGCGTTGGAGTCTGTCACACAACATGGCCGGGGCGGATGAGCGAATATTGGCGGATATTGCCCGGCGACTGCGCGGTGAGCAGCCGTTGACGCGTTGTGATATGAACCGTGAAAGGCAAGATTTCTCATCATCCTGCGGCAATGATCCGCTATAGTTTCATAGGAGCATGGATGGCGTGAAAGAATATACGGAACAGCAATCCTCGCTTCGGCGAACAATCAGGTACCCATGTCTAGCGTGTCAGGCCGGGGCAACATCTCGATAGGATCAGATGAGGAGCAAAATGATGACGCTCACGCGCAGATCACAACGTGCATACGCCGCGAACGGAACGCGCGGTTTCACTATCGTCGAAATGCTTCTTGTGGTCGGCATCATCATGCTGCTGCTGGCCATCATGCTGCCTTCGCTCAGCGCAGTCCAGAAGCGCAGTCGGAAGATGGTCGAGTTGAATCATCTGCGGCAGATTGGCATGGCATGGAACATGTACGCCAACCAGTACAACGACGCCGCGCTGCCGGGTTTCCTTGATTACGAAAACGGACCGCAGCCGGTGCGTGAAGCATGGCGGGTGCGATACGAGTACCCGATGCCGCCACAGTTCGGCGGAGGCGCGGACGGGATGAGTCTGACTATTCCAGATGAAGTCTCAGCACCGTGGACATGGCGGCTGGGGCAGTACTTTGATTACAACCCGGACATCCTGCGGGGATACAGCGTGGATGTGCAAGAGGGCGTACAGTCGCTGGTCGATGACGCTGAAACCGTGGCGTATCAACCGGCATTCGGTTACAACGCGTATTACGTCGGTGGATGGTGGCGCGTCGCCTCGGTTGACGTCGGCGATGGGTTTGGCGATACCGCCAGTACGCGTCCGCGCTTCAGCATGTGGGATGCAGAAAAGGATGGCAGCCGCATCAATGTGGTTGTGCGCAATCTCTCCAATATCGCGCGGCCGGAGAACATGGTTATTTTCTGTTCGACCACTGAGTACGAAACTGGCCAGCACAACTTCGTACAAGATGACATCCCTGGTTCGCATTTGGCGACGCCACCAAATCTGGCAATGCAAGAGAAGTGGCAGATTCCCGCTGTCGGTGGTGGCGGCGGTGGTGGCGGTGGCGTGTTCTCAGCCGGTGGCGGTAGCGACCGCAACACGATCGAAGTGATGGATTCAACCGCCCACGCACCGGTTGGTCGGCACAATCGGCTTGCTGCCGTGCTCTATGCTGATGGCAGCACCGTTCCCGAAGCCGTTGCAGAACTGCACGATCAGCGGCGTTGGATCAATGGGCTGACCGGCGACGCCAATCGCTTTTCGCGACATCAGGGCACGGTTTGGGATTGATTTACTGACGCTGTTGCGGTGGGACCGCTCGCATCTGTTGTTGCAACATGCGTTGCACCATCACGCGCATACGCTGAATCTGCCGCGCATCCATTTGCGACTCCCCGATATTGACGGTGATTGCCTGCAACCAGGCGCTTTCAGCCGTTTCGTAGCCAAGCTGTTGCTCCAAACGCTCAACAAGATCTGGCATGTGCGCCGCACCGTACAGCACAGCGATGGAGCCGATTTCCGGCTCATCACCAATGATGGCTGCCAGGTCATCGATGACCACCTGATTGCGCTGATCAACGATCACCTTTGAGAATCCTTCGCCGAGTTGGCTCATGCTCATCTCCAGCATGGTCTCATTGCCGAGCAATTCAATCAGCATGACCTTCATCATGTCAGACACAGCCCCATCGGACATGGCATCAAGAAGACCAATGATGCGCAACAACCCACCGACCAGACGCGAAGGAAACGATGTGCCACCGAGTGTCTCGCCGACAAGGGCAAAGTCTACATCTTCCTCTGCGAACGCAGCGTTGAGTTCGGTCATTGTCATGTCGCTCGGCCGCCAGTTGGGCGCGTCGTACGTCAGTGCCCGCAGTTGAAACTTCAAACTCAGCGCATCGGCAAGCTGTTGCTGTAGGTTGTCCGCTTCGAAATCCAGCAGCACAATCTCATCATGTCCTTCAAAATTGATGGCATCATGACCGCCACCCGAACTGCGCAGCGAAAAGGACGAGCCATCCTCGTCAACCGAATAGGTGATTGGCTCACCCCAGGCGTCAATCAATTCGCGGTTAAGCCAATTGAGAAGAATCGGCTCAATGCTCACTGCAAAGTCTCTCAACTCTTGCAGATTCTCAGCATATCGACCATGCCGTGCCTTGTAGCTCTCAGCCACAGATGCTACGAAGTGCGTACGGTGACGCGTTGCTTCGACGCGCCCTTCATGCGAATCACTGAATTCACGTCGTGCACGGGTCGGTTGGACCGCCTCGAACAGAACGATTTCGTATTGATCCAATAAGGCCTGAACCTCAGCGTAGAACGAGGCCTCGCCGATATGCGCCACACCGATTAGCCCAATGCGCGGTCCCGTCTGGTCATCAGCAAGGATCATGTCGATTGATGCAATCTCAAGTGAGATCAGCTCATCAGGTTTGTCGAGTACGCGAAGGAACTGCGGGACATGTCCATCGTCGATGCCTGCGCTCGCAGCGGGCGGTGCGATCGTGCAAAGGCAGCAAGCAGCAACAATCGTCGATATGAATGTGCCGGTACGCGGAAGTCGGTTCAAGTGAGTGCTCCTGGATGAATTCCAGCGCTACATTGCGCGGGCCCACGGCTTCGTGTGTTGATCGTAGGTCTCTTGGTACCTGTAGCGTTCGTTACGGCTTCAGGATACGGAAAGTTTCTTATTCGGGGATTGTCCCTGTTGGGCAGCTGCGATGATCGATTCCAGCCGTCCCAATGCCCGATCCACCTGACCTCTGAATATCATGTAGGGAAACAGTGTGAACAACGCAATCATGAGGCCCAATGCCGTGGTCAGTAATGCCGCTGCGATACCCGTCGCGACATCCTGCGGATCGCTGAGCGTTGCCTGCTCGCCCAGCAATCGGAATGATTGAATGATGCCGAAGACAGTGCCCAGGATGCCCAGCAATGGCGCAGCGGTGATAATGGTCGAAAGCGTGACCATAAAACGCTCCAGCCGGGGTCGATGCTGTTGTACGGCTTCGACCGCTACAGCATCGCTCGCGCCGGACTTGATCAATGATCTGGCAACCTCTGCATAGGGCGATATGTCGCGGCCGAGCAGCTTGCTGGCTGCGGCCTGATCGCCGTGCCGCAGGGCGTCGTTGAGCTTGCGCATCGTTCGAAGCCGTGCGGCACGATGCAGCGTCATCCAAAACCATGTCCGTTCAAAAATCAGCGCCAGCGAGAGGACACTCAGAACCAAAAGCGGGTACATCACAGGACCGCCGCGTTCGACGACCATGGTCATATCGTGGAGCAAGTTGCTCATGGCGGCAATGATACCTATGGAATCCGCTTCGGGTCGTCATCGACCGGGTTCACGCCCCATGTCTGCAAATGTCGATACAATCCCCCTTGTGCACATGATCTCCGACACACCCAGTGAAACAGTCTTTGCGTGCGCTTCCAGTGTAGAGGCGCACATGGAGGATTTTCTCTCCAAGGCCGGCCTGCCTTCGAATCTGCTTGATGCGGTTCGCTATTCTGTGCTCGCAGGCGGCAAGCGTCTACGGCCAGTCTTGACGCTGCTTTCTTGCGATGCGGTGGGCGGTCGGCGTGCAGATGCGATGAACGCTGCGGCGGCCATGGAGCTGATCCATGCGTTTAGTCTTGTACATGACGACCTGCCGGCCATGGATGATGACTGCCTGCGACGTGGTCAGCCGACTCTGCACGTTCATGCTGGTGAGGCCATGGCAATCTTGGCCGGCGATGCCATGATGTCGCTGGCCTTTGAGCTGGTCAGCGGGGCCCATGGAGACGATAAGGCCCGCTGCAGCGCGGTCACGGTTGAACTGGCTCGCGGCACGACCAGCATGATCGGCGGTCAGGTGTACGACACGCTGGGTGGCTTCCCGGATGGCATGGGCGATCGTGAGCGGCTGGAACTGATTCATCGGAATAAGACCGGTGCCTTGATTCGCGTGGCATGCCGCATTGGTGGGATCTGTGGCGAAGCGGACGCAAAACAACTCGATGCGCTGACCAGGTATGGTGAGGCGGTCGGATTAATGTTCCAGATTGTGGATGATCTGCTGGATGTCACGCAATCATCCGAACATTTAGGGAAAACAGCCGGCAAGGACGAAACGGCAGGGAAGCTTACATTTCCATCGACGATCGGTCTGGAGCGATCGCAGGCGGAGGTTCAGCGTTTGCTTGAGGTTGCCCGGGAAGCTGTCGCTCCACTCGGTGAGCCGGCCGGTGGATTACAAGAGTTAGCCGGTTATCTGGCGGTACGCACAAAGTAAGACTACGCTAACCGTTGAGCCGGAGGCGACTTTTGAGTCGTGGGCCGCAAAAGGACGATTGCATGGAACTGAAGATACTCCCTGGCATTGAAACTCCCGCTGATTTGAAGAAGCTCCCGATCGATCAGCTTCCTGATCTGGCTGCGGAGATTCGACATGCCATCTGCCAGCAGATTATGAAAACCGGCGGCCATTTTGCGCCGAACCTCGGCGTGGTGGAACTGACCATCGCGCTGCATTACGTGTTTGACTTCGGCCACGACCGCTTGCTCTTTGATGTCGGGCATCAGTGCTATCCGCACAAGCTGCTCACCGGGCGGTATCCACTGCTGTCGAAGCTGCGCACGAGCGCCGGCATGGCGGGCTTCCCCGAGCCGCGCGAGTCGGCCTATGACCTGTTCTCCGTTGGGCACGCGGGCACGGCAATCTCCACGGCTGTGGGCATGGCCCGAGGCGACACCATCAAGGGTGAAGCATTCGAGCCGGAGAAGAAGCCAGACGGCCGTCGCGTGGTCTCACTCATCGGCGACGCAAGCATTGTCAACGGCGTGGCCATGGAAGGGCTCAACAACGCCGGTACGCTCAAGCGGCAGTTTCTCGTCGTGCTCAATGACAACGGCATGTCGATCGCCAAGCCGCAGGGCGCAGTTGCGCAGTACCTCGATCGCGTGCGCGTCAATCCGGCATACCTGAGCGTCAAGCGTGCAGCGCGCGATGCCTTGGCCACCGTGCCTGGAGGGTCGATCATCGGTGAGATGTACCACCGCACCAGCGAGATGGTCAAGGAAGCGGTCGCGGAGGACGCATGGTTCGAGAAGTTCGGCCTGCTGACGGTTGGGCCGATTGACGGCCACGACATTCGCAGCTTGATCGACATGCTCATCGAGGTGAAGGACTTTGACCGCCCGATGGTGCTGCACGTTCACACCGTCAAGGGCAAAGGGTACGAATACGCGGAGGGTGATGCGACGACGTTCCACTCGCCCAAGCCGTTCAACGTCGAGGGATGCCGCGTTGAGCTCAAGGGCTCCGGTCGCAGCTTCACTGCTGCATTCGGCGAGGCGATGATCGACCTGATGAACCGCGATGAGTCGGTCGTGGCCGCCACCGCAGCGATGCCCGATGGCACGGGGCTGAGCAAGGTGCTGCCGCTATTTCCTGATCGTGCGTGGGACACGGGCATCTGTGAGAGCCACGCTATGGACATGATGGCCGGCTTGGCGAAAACCGGCCGCAAGCCATTCTTCGCCGTGTACTCGACCTTCCTACAACGTGCGTTTGACCAGGTCTTTCAGGAAGTTGCGCTGCAAGGTTTGCCCGTGCGGTTGTGTCTGGACCGGGCTGGTCTGGTCGGCGGCGACGGCGCGGTGCACCACGGATTCTGTGATGTGTCGATCCTGCGCGTGTTCCCCGATGCGGTGCTCATGGCGGCGATGGATGAGCCGTCACTGAAAGCATCGCTGGAGTTCATGCGCAGCTATGACAAGGGCGTCAGCGCGGTGCGCTACCCGCGCGATGATGTCAGCGAACAATTTGCCGATGCGTGCCCGCCGTTTGAACTTGGCAAGGCACGGCCGCTGGTCGAGCATGAATCGCCCGACATTGCTGTTCTTGGTTACGGCGTGATGGCGATCAACGCGATCGACGCGCTGGAGCATCTCAACGGCCACAGCGAGTATAAGGTCAACGTGTACGATGCGCGCTTCGCCAAGCCGGTGGATATCGAACTGATCCGCTCGCTCTTGGAGAACAACGTGCCGATCGTCACCGTCGAGGATCATTCCGTAACCGGCGGCTTCGGTAGCAGCGTCATCGAAGCGGCAGCGGATGCACGGCTGGATACGCGGCTGATTACGCGGCTGGGCTTGCCGGAGACATGGATTTACCAAGGCGGCCGTGGTGAGCAACTTGCTGAGGCGGGTCTGGACGCCGCGTCGATCGCGCGGACGATCCGTGAAGTGCTCGATGCCAACGGCGATGCGCCGGTGGTTGAAGTGCGCCCGGCGCAACCCGCAGGCGCAAAGTCGCGCTAAGTTGGCGTGGCTCCACCCTTGTCCGGTGGTACGTCCTCGATGATGCGTCGTTTCTTTGCGCTGATGAGGTACAGGTTGCGACTGTACACCACCCAACCGATCAATTGTCCCATGACGCCGACCGGTTCACGGCGGCCGATGAAGTAGATCAGAAGCATCGTCGCGCCGATCAGACTGCACCACCAAAATAGTGTGGGCACGTAAGACTCCTGCCGACGTTCACTGGCGATCCACTGGATCACCCATCGGCCGAAGAAGATCAACTGTGCAAGAACGCCCAGCCCCAGCCACCACAATTCCCATGTGTGGTTGACGTTCAACCATTGCTGCATCCACGGTGCTGCTTCGGCTAGCACCAGAGTCATGAGCGGGCCTCGCTGCTGAGTAGCTGCTCGTTGCTCATAACGGTCATCGAGCCGTGCTGTTCAGCAACGTTTGGTGTGTTCGTTTGCGTATCGCTGCGAAGGGGTTGAATGTTTTCAAATGCAACAGGTCGGCGGCGTCGATGCATCCAGCGGACAGCCAGACAGTCAATCAACCCGGGCAAGGCACGATTCCAGATGCCGTACTTCGCTCGGCCGGCCACCCGTGGTCGATGGCTCACGGGCGTCTCAACGACGGTAAAGCCCAGTTGGCGTGCAGTGATGGGAATGAAGCGATGCATGCCTCGAAACTCAAGCGGAATCGCCATCGCGACGTCGCGAGTCATGACGCGAAGTGAGCAGCCGGTATCAATGATGGTGTCACCGAGCAGCCATCGCCGGAAGAGGCGTCCGACATGCGAGGATGTGCTTCGCACCAGACCATCACGCTGCGGCCGTGATTCGGTGCGGTCGCCCTGGACCATGTCGGCCCCGGTGTCCTGCATTTTCTTGAGCATGGCGGGAATGTCGGTAGGATCGTTTTGCAAGTCTGCATCGAGCATAACGATGAGTTCTCCGCGACACGCTCGAAACGCAGCATGGAAAGCGGCGGACTGGCCATGGCCACGGTCTGCGGGTGTATCGAGCATGCGTATCACATGAAGCTGTGAAAACTTCGCGCCCGCGTTGCGAAGTTCATCCAGGGTAGAGTCCGTTGAACCGTCATCGACGATGACGATCTCATAGGGAAGCTTCGTTTCGTCCATCGCATCGGCAACTCCCTGTACAAGTGGGTGGATGTTCTCCGCCTCGTTGTGTGCCGGGGCGACAACGGAAACTCTGGGTATGTCCGCCACAATGTGCATTTAGGTAAGCGTAGCACATGCTGAGGATGAACGGGGATTGACTCGTTTGGGATGTCCGCATTGTGAAATTCCGCACGGAGTCGGTTGCGTGAACGTCCTGGGAGGCGTATTCTGCCCGCTTTATGCCGTAGCCGAGTGCATGGATGGCCCCGATCACGCTCTACACAATCTGCGTTCTTGGTGCGGTGACGCTGTATCTC
>PWVT01000016.1 GCA_003562195.1 Phycisphaeraceae bacterium
CAGTGTAGTTCTGTAGGGCGGCAAGCCGTGACGAGTCAGGACCTCATCATCTTCGCACAACCGCCAACGCTGACCGCTCTGATCGTCAACCGGATGGATCGATGCTTCATTGGATACATCAAGCAGAATTGGCAAAGGATGCACATGCTCCCACGGCCCGCGGATGACATCGGACCGCCCTGCGCGAGCAATTGCAACGCAACGTCGTTTCCAGCGCTGATCAAGCAAGTGATTGTTGGTCATCTCGCGGGCGGCCATCGGGGATTGTGCAAAACCTGCGATGTCCTGCACCCAGAGTTCCAACCATCTGTGCACCTGCTGCTCAGTATCCAAGACACATCCGAGCACGATGCGGGCATCAAGCGTCTCACGCAGTGCGATCAATTGCGGGGGCCCACCAGAGCCGACAGCAGGATCAAGCACGGCGCACAACCGCAAGGAAGCGGATGCCTGATTCTCATCCAGCGAAACGGCAATGCAATTGCCGAGTCCGGTAGCTAACTGATGGTCATATCGCGCCATAAGTGCCTGTTTCCACCGCAGCCAGCCCCGGAATCTGCAGTGTACAACAAAGCCCGGCCCGTGAAAACAGCGATGCCAACCCACCTCGCCGGCGGTTGCATGTGCCACCAGCCGCGCGACTGCTCCGAAAGAACCCGGTATTGCAGAGTTGAGTAATCACCAATCGCGAAGTCGCGCTGGTTCCGGCACAAACTGGACGGCTCAATGCATCATCCCCTGTTGCGGAGCAGGTCGAGCGGGTCGGAGACATCCACGGTGCCGTCGTTGTTGAGGCCAGCAGGTTGACATACCTCTGGTCCACAACAGGGTTTCCCAGCGGTTGGTAGCATTGTTCGGACGAACCGGTCAACTGCTTATGCGATGTTAATGCAGACATCAGTTGCCACAAATCTACCACAAACGCCCCGGCATGGACCGGGGCGTTTTTCGTTTCGTGCTGCTATTCTAGAACGAGGCGGACGGGACTCGAACCCGCAACCACCGGATCGACAGTCCGGGACTCTAACCAATTGAGCTACCGCCCCAATTGGACCGGTAATGTAGCACGCTTGCTCATGAGGATCAAGACCCCGCAGCAGGGGTGGAAAAAATCCTCGTGCCAATCACGGTGACGCAGCGAAAGTCCGTAAAACTCCATCGCACAAGCCGCCTAGAGCAGGGCCATGGCCGCACTGGAGACCATCACATTGCCCTGGTCATCATACGCTTGGCGGTAGTCGATCAACTCAACGGTGTGCGGCTTGGCCAGCATCAGCGTAGCCGCCATATTCCCAATACTGCACCAACGCGTCGGATTCTTGTTCCACTTCATTGCGGAGATGAATTCATCCGCATCGGCCTCGATGAATTTCCCCATCATCTCCCGATCATGTTGTTCGACATCAATACGACGTTGCTCATCCACCGGTCTCGGCTCGCCAAACTGAGGACCAACGTGGCTGAGATCACTCGAAGCAACATAGAACGTCTTGCCGCCAGCCACATCCAGCACCTCGGCCAGTTCCTGGACGAACTGCTCCATGCTGACGCGCTTCCCGTCATCAGCAATCATGGGCGTCATCGGATCAGGAACAAGCGCCGTTAGAACTGGCACAGCCCCGAAACAGTGCTGCAACCACGGTAACTGAAGTTCGACGGAATGCTCAGGCAGAAAATCGAGCTGATCCACAAACGCGCCGCGGCCGAGTTTGGTCTTGAGCGCCTCGATGACTTCCGCATCCGGGTCAACTCGTCCCATGGGAGTCGTGAAGCCGAACTCAGTCAGGACCACGCCATCGCCAATGCCAAAGTGGTTCGTACCGAGAATAACGATTCGATCCGGCGTGGTCATCGCACGCAGGGCATAGTAGGCGGCAGCATAATTCGGCCACCCACGCTGATAATCCAGATGTGGCGCGACAATGCCGATCGGCTCGCCTTCCAATTCCGGATCTTCGGTCTGGTCGAAGTAACTTTCAATCGCCTCTCGAGCTGCATCTGCGTCCTGACCCAATGAAACGGATGCCGAGGCAGGAAACGCCCCGTCCGCCTTAATTTTTTCATGCAATTCCGACTCGAGCTTCTCGAACGTCGGCCCCCAGAGCAGGCCGACCTTGTCTAGCCCCTTGGCGAGATGGATGAGTTGGTCCTCCGGGCCATTGAGTTGAGTGGCAATATCACTGACGGAACGCTCGCCGCGAAAATGCTGCAGTACACCCATGACCTGAGGCGGCACGACCATCATCTGTGAGCTGACCATGGCCGGGTCGCGCAATCCGACGAATTTTTTGCCGTCACGCGACATGGGAATGGGCTGGATCGGCCGCATATGGGGCCGGAGAATATGCTCTGGCAAAGATTCCGTGCTCATGGTGCGAGGATTCTACCGTCGCGGAGCAACTTGTGGTGATCGGGGTTTGAACGGACCATACGGTGCCAATACATACCAGAACCCGGACATCGTCAAGGGAAATTTGTGCTGTAAGGCAGTTTTCCTGAAGAGCGTCGAAATGCCGGCAATATGCCGCGAGCAATTGCGTTTGGATTTGAGTTCGGCATGGCTCTAGCTATGCCGATGTAGGTTCTTTACAATCTGGCCGCTCGGCATCGGGGAGTCGACACGCCCGATAACGAGAATGTTTTCAAGCCAATTGCCCTCAAGTCAATAAAGAAGGTGGGAGAACTCATGTTCAACAGGTCGTATGTCAGCATTCCAGCCGCCTTGTGTGTCTCCTCGTTGTTCGTGATTGCCGGTTGCGGCGATCCGGACCCCCAAGCCACCACGGACGCGGCTGACGAATCCAGCGTTGCCACAACAGTCGATGCATCAGAAGAACAGGCGAGCGATAATCCCGGCTCTCGTTTATCTGCACAGCCCCCACAGTCGAGCCGCAACGATGCGGTGACGACAATCGATAGCATCTCGAGCAGCAGAAGCGACCGACCCCGAACTCCCAGCAGCGACTTGATGATCGTCGCTGAGCCGACCGTATTGGATCTGGGCGACATGGCAACCGGTGAAACAAAGTCGGGCACTGTCACGCTCCGCAACACCGGTGACAGACCCATGACCGTTCGCGATTCAACTACATCCTGCGGTTGCACCGTGGCGAATGTTCCCAAGGGTGAGCAGATTGCGCCGGGTGAGAGTGTTGACGTACAGGTCAGTCTCCGTGGCGGCAACCGCCCCGAGCGTCTGAGCAAGACCGTCACTTTCATCATTGACGAACAACCGAATGTGACTGTGCGCGTTGAAGGCAACGCCATTGCCTATGTGACGGTCGAGCCGGCGATTATCAACCCGGACCAACTTCCCGAGAATCAATTGACCGTCTCCTCGCATGATGGTGAACCGTTTCTCATCACCGCTGTTCACCCACGCATCATTGAAAATCTTCCTGAAGAGCCGGCCACAGAGCATGTGCTGACAGTCTCGTGGGATCGCTGGGAAGAAAGCGGTCAGCCGCGACGGTTGTTGTTTACAACTGATCACTCCAAGGCAACACAGCTGACCGCCGCTGTTCGCGTTCCTGCGAGTCATGCAGCCGATCGCGATCCCACCGTGCGACAGGTTCGCTTGAACCCTGAGGTACTCCTCACGCAAAACCGTATCAGCGAGTTCCTCGAACGCCTCAATGACGATGATGTTGATGTCGAAGCCACTGATCGAAACGGTACCACGTTGATCGGCATTGCTGCCAAGGCGGGTAGTACCGAAGCAGTCCAGGCATTGATTGATGCCGGTGCTGACCTCGAAGCGACCGACCGCAATGGTGGCACACCGCTGATGCACGCTGCACGGTCCAAGAATGCAGAAGCGGTCCGCCTGCTGATCGATGCTGGGGCGAACGTTGACGTTCGAGATCACACGCTCGGTAACAGCGCCCTCTCGTGGGCGGCAGGGTTCGGCGACGCTGCCTCGGTCCGCGAGTTGATTGATGCAGGTGCCCAAGTTGAAGTGGTCAGTTCAGCGACTGGTTTTACACCGTTGATTCTTGCAGCCGGTTTCGGCGAGGCCGAGTCGATTGCGATGTTGCTTGATGCCGGCGCTGATGTGGAGGCCGTTGACACCCTGCAAAGCTTTACTGCGATCATGTACTCAGCGAGCACCGGCAAGGTGGACAACATCCGTGAGTTGGTCAAGGGTGGCGCAAACCTCGAAGCCAAGGATTCAGCCGGCCGCACCGTGTTGCTGATCGCTGCCGGTGCCGCCGGTGCGAACTCGGAAACAATTCAGACACTGCTGGATGCTGGTGCTGATGTCAGCGCGGTGTGCAGCTCTGAGAAGAACGCATTGGAACACGCCCAGGCACGAACAGATGCCCGGCGCGACGAGGTCGTCGCGGTGCTCGAGCCAGTCTTCCTAGCCCAGAATTGACTGACCGCTACCTGGCATCGAATGAGATTCCAAAGGCACGAGCAAACGCTCGTGCCTTTTTCTTTGCGTCGGTGCCCCTGCCGCCTCCCCCGCATTGAGCGCGCAGTGTGCAGGCGACGCTATTATGCTTGAACGAACCCTTCAGGAAAGGCATATATGAGTACCACCACCGCTGCAACGCACTCCACACCCGCAACTGCTTCATCTTCATACGAAGAGCTGGTTCACTTGGCCAAGCAGGCCTCCCTGCTTTCATCGAGCGCGGCACTCGTCTCCTGGGATCAGGAAGTGATGATGCCGAAAGGCGGATTGGAGCATCGCAGCCGCCAACTCTCACAGCTTGCCAGCATCACGCACGAACTGGCCACCGCGCCGCGCATCGGCGAACTGCTCGAAGCATGTGAAAGTGACTCGGCCATCACGAGTGATCCCATCTCCGTCGCCGCGGTTAATGTTCGTGAGATTCGCCGCAGCTACGACCGTCGGACCAAGCTGCCGGTCAAGCTCGTCGAGGAAGAAGCAACACTAGCCAGCCACGGCCAGCACGCGTGGGCCGAAGCGCGGAAGAACTCTGACTTCAATCACTTCAAGCCGTGGCTAGAGAAGATTGTCAAGTTGCTGCAGACCAAGGCCGAGTGCTTCGGCTGGGCATCAGACGGCGAACCGTGGGACGCACTTGCGGAAGATTACGAACCCGGCTGCACCGCCAAACAGGTCGCCGAGTTGTTTGCGCCATTACGCACACAGCTTCAGGGCCTGCTCAGCGATCTCATGGCCAGTTCGACCAAGCCGAGCAATGCGTTCAACGAATTGGAGTTGCCCATTGAGGCGCAGGAGAAGCTCGTTCGTTTCATCGCCGAGTCTATTGGTTTTGATTTTGACCGAGGACGTCTCGACCGATCCACACACCCATTCTGTAGCGGTACACACTGCAACGATGTCCGGCTGACCACACGCTTCGCGAAGAATAATGTGAACGATGCGCTTGGATCGACCATGCACGAAGCAGGCCACGGTATCTATGAACAAGGCCTGCTCGAAGAGCATATCGGCACACCGATGGGCGATTCTGTTTCCCTTGGCATCCACGAAAGCCAAAGCCGAATGTGGGAAAACCAAGTCGGTCGGTCGAGAGAATTCTGGCAGTGGATCTACCCGAAACTCAAGGACTTCTTCGGCGACGCAATCGCCCCGCTCAGTCTGGAAGAAATCTACGGCGGTGCAAACATCGTCAAACCCGATTTCATCCGAGTGGAGGCCGATGAAGCGACCTACAACATGCACATCATGATCCGCTTCGAAATTGAACGGGCCATTATGAAGGGCGATTTGGCTGTGGCTGATATTCCTGGCGTTTGGAACGAGCGCTATAAGGAGTATCTTGACCTTGACGTTCCTGATGATCGCCGTGGCTGTCTGCAGGATGTGCACTGGTCCATGACATCAATGGGCTACTTCCCGACCTACACGCTTGGCAACCTGTATTGTGCTCAATTCTTTGAGAAGGCGATGCAGGATATTCCCAACCTGATGGATCAGTTCGCCCAAGGACAGTTCGGCGAGCTTAAGTCGTGGCTCAATACCAATATTCACGCACATGGCCGCAGATACCGTGCAGCCGATCTGTGTGAACATGTCACTGGCAAACCGCTCAGCGCTGAACCATTGATGCGACATCTTGAAGGAAAGCTTCGACCGATCTACGGAATTTGATATCCAGGTGCTCGCAGAACAGCACGTGCATCAATCGTGTCGCAACGCCACGATGGGGTCCTGCTTACTCGCGATCACTGCGGGGTAGATGCCGAATCCCAACCCTACTGCTGCAGCAACCAGGAATGACGCAATGATCGACCACATCGTCACTTGTGTTTCCAAATTGACTGCTGCATCAATGAAATTCTGGATCACCGGAAGGCCCAGAATCACCGGCAACGCCGGTTCAACGCCAATGGAGATACCGACTCCCAACGCGATACCGAGCAGGCCGCCGACCGCTGAGAGTGATCCTGTCTCAACCAGGAATTGCGCCACAATGTGCTTGCGGGTCGCGCCAAGTGCACGGCGGATTCCGATCTCGCGCGTACGCTCCGTCACGGATGCGAGCATGATGTTCATAATGCCGATGCCACCGATAAGCAGACTGATCGCGGCAACCGAAATCAGTACGATGTTCCATACCAGCGCGGTCTTCTTGGCGTTTTCCAGCAGTTCCCATGGCACGATGATTTGCACATCCTCAAAACCCGGATGCCCAACCGCCATAATCTGGCGGATCATGTCTGCAGTACGAATGACATCTTCGGTAGACGGCGCGGTGATATAGACCTCGCTGACTTCCACTTCCTCGCCGGACATCGAACCCGCCGACCGCCGCATGACAACATCACCAAACTCAAGCTCAGCAGTCGTCAATGGGATGTGAATGTCCTTGTTCCAGTCACGACCGACCAACGCCGAACCGGCCCCGCCAGCAAGACCAATCGGACGCATGACGCCAACAATGCGGAACAACTGATCATCAATGCGAATACTCTGGCCAATCGGATCGCGCAATGGGTAGAACTCTTTGGCAATCTCCGAGCCAATCACCGCCACTTGGGATCGGCTGTCCATGTCCTGCTGGGTCAGGTATCGGCTTCGCGGTTCCAGCGGCAGATTGGCAACTCGCTGCAAGTCTGGTGTTGTCCCGAACGACTGGCTGGTTGCACGTCGGCCACGCTCGGTCACTTCCGAACCAACGGCTTTCAGCGGCACGATGTGCGCAGCGTATTGCCCAAGAAAATACTCCAATCGACGGTAGTCTTCACGTGTGATGCCGAAGCTCGCCACCCATGACCGCTCTTGCCCACCCATTGCGGACGATTCTGGCGGCTGAGTAGATCGCACGATCACATTCGTCGCGCCCAACGCCTGAATATCGCGCAACGCCGCCTGCTTGTTGCCCTCACCGATTGAGACCATGATGATCACCGCCGCCACGCCGAGAATAATGCCAAGACTGGTCAGGATCGACCGCAGCTTGTGCAACATCAGGTTGCCGAGGCCAAGACGAAGCGTTTCGAGAAGGAAGCTCATAAGGGGGAAATCAGGGTCTGTGAGACGTAAACCGGGTGTTCAAGGACATTCGTGTGATAGCATCCTGTCTATCCCTGCGTGAGGAGTACCATGCTATACCTGCAGGAGATGAATTGGTGGCACAGGTTGAAATCCTTTCCGAATCTGAATCCACATCCTACTGGCAGTTCGATGTGCAGATCCTTGATGACCGCGGCACATTGACGCGCCATATAGTGCGGCTGTCGTGGGCGGATTACAACTTATGGTCGGCTGGTGGTGCCGACTCACCTGACCGCGTCGTCGAAGCTGCGGTGCAGTTTTTGGTTGCGCATAAATTACCGAGTGAGTTGCCTGACCATTTCGATGCGTCCGTTGCTCGGAGGATTATTGCTGAGGCCGACGATCGCATTCCACAGTTCATCCGCGGGTAGCGCGGAAGGAACAATCGACATGACAATGAACCAATCAGATTCCCCGCTGACGCAAGCGACTGCTCAATCACCGGGCGGTATTGCCCCCAGATGGATGCTAGTGCTCATCATCGTCCTGATCTGGACTGCTATTGCTACCCCTTTTCTCCTGCCAAAATACACCGGATGGAACGAGCGGCGACAATCATTTGCACTGCTTGCGGCTGCTGAAGACCGTGAGGAGCTCATGGATGCGGTCACGCGGCTTGGTGTTGTGCTGGATCTTCCCGATGGTGAATGGATTGCAATTCGCTATCGCGACTCGCACGCGTGGTATGGCTATTCAATCGCAGTCGCCCTGACCAGCGATGGATGCTGGCTTGAGAGCTGGCATCACTTCTGCGGGCAGTTCGCCCACTACCGCAACAATGTCGCGCGACTACAAGAAGCACAAGAGCATGGTGATCCGGGGTTTTTTGAGGTCGCGCGAAGTGCCTTCGAAGGCCACGAACACATGCAGGCCATGCGGCGAATCGAAACGCAATGCTCATTAGATCAAGCTGTTGAAGAACTGCTTGGCATGCACTTCGTTGTGTCATCCGAAACGCGACCAGCACAATCGGTCAACGCATCACACTGATTTACGCCATAAGCGGCTTCG
>PWVT01000112.1 GCA_003562195.1 Phycisphaeraceae bacterium
GACCTGCCGCCTGCAACGATCGGCCGCGCTGCGCTTTCGCAGGCGATCTTCAACCTCTTCCACAACGCAGCCAGCGCCATGCGCGATCAGCCCGACGGGCGCATCATCCTCGCTCATCACGCAGAGGAGATCAGGCCCGACGGCCTCGGCATTGCGCTTTGGTCAAATGTCCCCCTCGAACACTCCGAGATTCGTCACATCGTCTCCGACGAGCGCCCGTCGATTCACACCGAACTGGTCATCTCGCCGACCAAGCGGGCGAGCTTCATCGGCCTTCACCCGCCACCTCCCGGCCTGCCCATCAATGGCGGCGACAATGACGGCGACGACCGCTACGACAGCCGCATCCGCGATGCCGAACTCACCAAAGTCGCAAAGATCATCAGCGACAACACCGAGCGCACGTGGATCATCGCTGGTGACTTCAACGATGTCGCCTGGTCTCACACCACGCGCCTCTTCGAGCAGATCAGCGGCCTTGCCGACCCCCGCGTCGGACGCGGCATGCTCAACACCTACCACGCCCGCCGCCCGCTCCTGCGCTACCCCCTTGACCACCTCTTTGTCTCACCGTCTTTTCAGGTCGCAAACCTCGAGCGCATCCGCATCCCCGGCTCCGACCACTTCGGCATCCTCGTCGCGCTCAAGTTCGGCCCAGGCCCCGGCGCCGATCCCGATGCCGAACCCGATGACCACGAAGAGGCCGAGGAGATAATCGAGGAGGGCGTCGAGGACGCCGAGGAAAGCAGCGAGGCCGCACCAGACGCGTAACAAGACCGGGCAGCAAGCACATCGCAAGCGGCAGTTCATCGCTTCGTAACTGCCGCTGCGCGGCCTGCCACTTGCGTTGCATTTGATACATTAAGCGCGTGCTGTGGTCTTCTACGTGGTTTCCCAACAGGAAACCCGGGGCAGGCCACGCGGTTCTGCCGTGATCATTTGCTAAGAAGCGGTCGCCTGCTGCACGGCGGCGTGGCCTTCGCTGCGACGCTGTCTCGTCGTAACGCGAAGACCACGGCACCCGGCTGACACAGTGGCCACGTGTACAGATACAATTCGGAAAAATCTCGCGCTGTCGTTTTCATCCACTTAGAACAGGACCCTATGGTGCCACCATCAACGCGACTTGTCTCGTCTGATCAGCTACCTGCCCCAGATGCGGAGTTACGGGAGATTCTGCAATTTTCCCACACGTACAATCCCGCCCCTTACTTTAATGATCGGTGGGGAAAAGAGTATCAAGACCGCGCGGGCAACCTGCTCACAAAGCATCGCGAAGAGTTTCAGACAAAGAAAGCGATTCCATCGAGCTCACCCGAGGAACTACTGTTATCCCTCGCAATGGCATGCGCACTCGGTCCGTACATCGTGACAGAGAAAGATCACGAATCGCATGTCTCGTTCATGCGATGGATCATCGAATGTATTCGCTTTTCATTAGACGATTGACTCGATCTTCTCGACCATAAGAGCAGGTGCCACGAGCCGTGATCGATCAGCCATGCTCTAGAACACTCACGCCTTTGCTTGCACCGGCTCCGGCTTGGCTTCAACTCCGGGGTCCGCCTTCACCGGCACTCTGCTTTGCACCACGCGGAAGCGGTTGGAGACGAATGCGCCGTCGGTGAGCGTTGCATTGCCGGAAGGGTTAGCACCGCTGACGTGAAAGTCGCTGAACGCGGCGCTCTGGTTGACGAAGGTCTGGCCGGTGAGGTTGCATGAGACCGGCAGCCTGCGTTGGTCATCGTCTCTTCAACGTTAGCCAGCACATCATCGGCGGAATTCTCACAGTGCGTGGCGGGATCGGGCTTGCCCGTGCTGTGGGCGTTCCGGAAGTCATCGTTGGATTGACGCTCATCGCCGTAGGCACGAGTCTTCCGGAACTCGCGACCAGCATTATTGCTGCACGACGAGGTCATCCGGACATGGCCGTCGGCAACATCGTCGGCTCAAACATTTTCAATCTGCTGTTCATCTGGGGTGTATCCATCGTCGTTGCGCCGACTGACCTGCCAGCCGGCGGCCGTGTGGATCTGTTGGTGATGACCGGGTTCGCAGCGGTACTCCTGCCGATGGCATTGACCCATCGCAAGATTTCGCGATTCGAAGGCGGCCTTCTGTTGTTCGGATACATTGGCTACATGGTGTGGCTCGCGTTGAGATAGTTTCGCCACACGCATCCAGCACGCCCACCAAACGAATCTGAAAATGTGCCTGCGATAGAGACGCACGCGGTCAACTCCATGCTCAGCGGCATGGAGAATCCCAAACGGGATGCACGAAGAGCGTCTCGACTGCTGGGATGCCGCTATGAACTCAAACCACAATCCTGAAACGATGACTGCCGACGAGCGCCGCGCTGACGTCGCCGGCCTGCTCGCGCGTGCACTGCTCCGCGCCGCCCGCGATGCCCGGTCACGCACATCTACGGCCAACGAGAAAGTCTCGGATTCTGCCGAAACATGCCTTGATTCCTCTGGCGAATTGCCGCTCAGTGTGGCTCAACGGCCCACCCCCCGGAACTACCCGTTAGCCGGCCGCGTCTCTGGAAGCGAATGGCCTACTATCTGATGTTCGTTTATCTGGGCAGCCGCAAAGTGTTCGTCTCGCCGAGCACATACCATCCGACCGGCGAATGGGTACAGCAGCAAGCCCGGAATGTCTCGATGTGGTTGGAGGACGAGGGGCTTGAACTGACTCATCTGATCCACGACCGAGACACCAAGTTCACCGAGTCCTTTGATCAGCTCTTCAAGGTGGCGGTTGTGAACAGATAACCGCATGGTCGCTTTCTACAACTACCTGAAGATTGATTGCGGCTGGTCTCTCTCTGCAGCCGCGCGATAATTGCAAAGAAGTTTTGGACCACTCTATCCATTTGCGAGCCGGCTCAAAGCGTGGCCAAACCCATTTTGTACTCACGATTGCTCAGACCGATGAGAATGCGATCAGCTCGACGGTTTACACAAGAGGCCGCCAAGGTTATCACCAAAAGAATCGATACTTACCAAGCATAACCGGATAAGGTTGCGAACTCACAGTGATAATCCTTTTTGAGATCATTGGGAGAGTGAACACTGTGCCTATCAATTGCAGGCATCTGCGGTGCGCAGTAGATTCTCGATCTTGCGATTGACCAGCACAGCATCAATCGCCCGGTTGCGGGATGGAGTGCATTCGAGATCACCCGATGTTCCACTTGATCGGCGCCTTGGCGCCCCCTTCGTCGATGATCTCCCGCGCCAAGTCGCTGCGCCGCACATAGCGCGACTCGCGATTGTGAACGAGCAGCGGCGACTTCTTTTTGTTCAGACTGGGCTTGACCCATAACTCGTGCACCATGACCTCCAGGGCCTGGAGGTAGCGAAAGGTCAGCAGATCGATCCGAACTTGATCAGCGGTTGGGTGCTGGGCCTTGATAGACCGTTGAATCGCGGGAAGCGCCTCGGTGATGTCCGACGTTCGCTCCAACGCTTCGACCATCGCGCCGTAATAACCGTACAGCGGCAGTCGTCGGCCGCCGCGCTCGTAGCAGTCGATCATCTCAATGCGGCCGTCGGCGAGCATGCCCACCTTGACCTTCTGGGCGCCGCGAAGATTGAGTTTGAACACGTTGTATCCGCTGCACTTGTACTCTTCGTCCCTGCCCTTGGGGTCGAAGAGATTGATGAGTTGTCGCGTGGTTGAAACGTCAAACGAGCCGACGGAGGGGTTGCCGAGGAATTCGTTGGTGAACCCGCCTTGGCTGATCCAGTGCCATGCCTGCTTGGGTGAAAGTTTGAGACCCGCGTTTCGCGCGATGCGCTGGCACTGCTCCTGAAGTTCGGTGAAGCAGGAGTTCGCGGAGTACCAGTACTCCGCAAAGCGAATGTGCTGGGCGATGTTGCTTCGGTTACGTTCGTCATAGCGGCTGCGGAGCAAGTCTGGATCGTGCTCGCCGCGATCGAGTTCGAGAATCGTGTATGCAGCGTCGCGGCCTGATGAATGCGCTAGCGACATGCCGGCTGAGAGAATCGGATCGGCGAAACCCGCCGCTTCGCCCACGATGAACCAGTTCTCGCCGACGATCCGCTCGGTCAACTGCGACCAGTCCTTGGTCGTCTGGAGTTTGCCCTCGGGCTCGGCGTTGGCGAGCAGCGAGTAGATCTCCGTTTGGCTCTTCAAGGCCTCGTGGTACAGATCCGCAGCCGACTTGCCGCTTTGCTTGTAGTAATTAGCGGGGCAGACCAGGCCGATGCTGGTGCGCGTCGCGCCCAGCGGAATGAACCATATCCAGCCGTATGGCAGCGAGCGGACTTGAATCCGCGTCCCGCCGGTGCCGATCTCGACCGCCCAGTCCGCATTCTGCCAGTAATCCCAAATGGCGATGTTGCGCAGTTCCTTGGCGATGTCCACTTCCAGATCGAACGCGCGGCGAACAATGCTGACCGTGCCCGAGGCGTCGATGTAGTGCCGGGCCTCAACGGTCTCGTTTTCATCGATGCGCAGTCCCGCAATGCGGTCGCCATCGACGAGCACTTCTTTCACTTTTGTCTGCTCCCGGACGATCACGCCCATCGTCTCGGCATGGCGCAGCAGGATGTCATCGAAGATCGAGCGATCGATCTGAAAGGCCGTCTGTAGCCGCTGCCCTTCGTACTTCGCCGGCCGCGGCTCATCGCGGAATTCCTCGATGGGGTAGAAGTCGAGGTCCCAGCGGTCAAGATCGCGGCCCCAGGTGAACGAGGCGCCGATCTTGATGGGAAACCCGGCCGCTTCGACCTTGTCCCAAACGCCCATCTCGTTCAGGATCGGTCCGATTGAAGGCAGTTGGCTTTCCCCGATGTGATCGCGCGGAAACTTTTCCTTCTCGAGAATCACGACGCAAAGGTCGGGGTTGTACTTCTTCAGCAGCGTCGCGGCCGTGACTCCTGCCGGCCCGCCTCCGATAATGGCCACATCAACGGGCGTGTTCAGACCCGAACTCGTCATTTCAGGCACCTTTGTCCAGATATCCGCGCGAAGGCTCCACCGACACTGCGCCGATCACCACACATTCTCCATCGACCGATTTCGCGGAAGATTTCACTTCCACCTGCCCGCGTGCAGGTCCGCATGATATTGACTCGGCGGATGGTCATCAACGACCGCCGATGGAAGCGGAAACGCGAAGGTGGCGGGGCATCCGAATACGGGTGCGCAATAGAGTTTGGACTTCAATACATACCCATCGATTGCAAGCACGACCGGCCGCACGGTTTGCCCAGAATGCCGCCGAGAAAACTCGACGGCGTGTCGAGGGCATTGGCCTCACTCGGCGAGGAGGATCAGCAGGTCGGAAGAAACGATTCGTTTCAGGAACAAGTTCATGAATACACGATGAAATTGCATCGGACGTTCGTAACGACTCTTCACACTTAAGGTTCGCCTATGTTTTCATTTGAATCAACCAGACCAAATCTCCGGATTTTCATGGTCATCTCGATCTTGCTGTTGCCTGCAGCGGCACTCACCGGATGCGATGCTGATCAAACGCACGCGGAACCGTCGGCCGGGGCAGTCGCACAACCGCCAGACGAACCGTCGCGGACATCGAATCAGAAACCTGAGCGGGCCGATCTGCATCGAGACGAACAGAAGGATCGGCCTGCCGCACAAGAGCTGTACAAGGTAAAGCGCGGGCGTCACGAGATTTCGATGCGCGCTTTCGAATTGCTGCGTGCGGGCAGAGGCGATCCCTTGCAAGTGCGCGTGACGTGGCCGGTGCGCCAGGAGGGCGATGCGAACTTTCCGGTACTGATTTTTCACACGGCGGGCTTGGTTCGCGTGACAACCACGACCCCGTCATTGAGCACTGGGCCTCACACGGCTATATCTGCATTCAGCCCACGCACGGCGACTCGGCATCATTGATGAGCGACACCGAACGACATCAGTTCCGTTCCGTTGAGCAAGCGCTTAACAGCCCGCGAATCCTGCGGCATTGGCGCACACGACCGGATGATGTGAAGCTCATCCTTGATTCGTTTGACCTGATCGAAGCAATTGTGCCTGAACTGGCGGGGCAGATCGATCGAGAACGAGTTGCGCACGGCGGACATTCCTTCGGCGCGAATACCGCCATGCTGATGGGCGGCGTGACCGCGAATACATTCGCCGGGCGTCGGCTCAACTTTGCGGACAATCGAATCCGCGCGATCATCGCCATCAGTCCGCAGGGAACCGGCCGGCAGTTTGATGAGGCGTCATACCGCACGCTGCGAGTCCCCGCCCTGATGATCACCGGCTCAAAAGATGTCGTCTTGAATGAACATCAGGGTTACGCCTGGCGGCGCGAAGCATTTGATTATGCACCGAAGGAGCAAATGTATCTTCTTTCGATTGACGGAGCGCATCATGGCTTCGGCGGCATTGCCGGAACCGACTTTCCCAGTGCAGGTCCGGCGATCCCTCACCATGTCGATCATGTGCGCTCAGCGGTGCTGGCCTTTCTCGATGCGCACGTGCTCGGTGATGAGCAGGCGAAAGCGTACCTGAAGTCGGGCACAATTGAGCACCTTAGCAATGGCGCGATCCGCCTCGAACGCGAGTAGACCGATCGGTGCCATTGGGTACGCGGCGATTGCAGAACTTCGGTTTAAGCGCAGTCACGGCACCCATCGTGCGACCGTGCCGACTTCGTTTCCACCTGCACGGGTGAATTCGCCACCGACGATTAGGGCATCACGATGGATCACCATCGCATGCACGGTACCGTCGGTCCCCTCGCCGAGGGCCGACCAACGTGCTCCGTCCCACGCAGCGATATTGCGGGCCGTTCCATCCGCCGCTGTGAATCGTCCGCCGACAAAGAGCACACCGTTATGCACCGCCATGGCATGGACGATTCCATCGACGCCGTCACCGACTGGGGTCCACGCCGAGCCGTTCCATCGCGCGATGCCCCGCGCGCTGACGCCGCCCGCTGTGGTGAATTCACCACCCGCGTAGAGCGCTTCGCCGCTGCCGTCATCAAAGACCGTCAGCGCATGGACCGTTTCATCGACGCCACCACCAAGGTTGCTCCATGTCGAGCCGTCCCACTCTGCAATGAAGTTCGCCTCGTCCCACCCTACGGTGCTGAACCAGCCGCCCAACACCAGCGCCGTGTGGTCCCCACGCGTGATCGGCGTCATGGCGAAGACAGCGTTGTTGACCGTGCCATCATCAATTGACGGTCCCTGCCAACCGCCGGAACTCCACCACCCGAAGTTGGAGACATCCGCGCCGCGAATGTTCGTGATCCCGCCACCGGCGAAGAGTACCGGCCCGCCGCCGAGGTCTGCGACCGCGAAGCACTCAACCGTGCCGTTGATTGGCTCACCGAGCAGTTCCCACCCGTCTTCACCAAGCTTCGCCAGGCGTAACCCGTCGTCAGATATTGCGGCGAAGAGAGCCGGCCCCTCACCGTCATCGTGGATCGCCATCGACTTGATGTCCATCCGCAGTGGCGATTGCACACCGTCGATGGCGGACCATGCCGAGCCGTCCCAGCGCGCGATGGCGTTCACCCGCTGCCCTCCCGCCTCGCGCAACGAGCCACCCACGTACAGGGTGCCATCCGCGTGCGACGCCAGGGAATACACATCGCCGAAGGTTCCCTCGCCGAGTGCGTGCCATCCACCGGCCGTAGGCGTCGACGACCGCGCAGCGCTGTCACCCCCCCGCCCGTCTTCTGAGCCGGAACACCCTGCGAGCACCATGCCGATGGATACCGTCGCAAGCGCGAATACGGTCTGAGCCCTGACTGTCATGTGACACTCCTTCGAAGTATTCCCAAGTGAATCAGGGCACGTGCCCCTCCCACGCATCGATCAATGATCACCTGAGCATACTGCACAGCGCGCGAGTTGCCAAGAGAGGTCGTGCCGTTGGTAGTGGATCAGTTTGAAAGTGGAACAGGCCTCTGGCCTGTTCAGACCATGCACAGGCGGGACGCCTGTGCCACCTCTACTCAAACTGACCCACTACCGTGCCGTTCGCCTTGATCAACTCGTGTGCATGCTTTCGTAAGGAGATTTATCACCTTCACCACTACCGTTTCGCGTTCAGCTTCACGGACAGATGCCCCAATTGCTGAGCAGTTGCAGCAGATCGGACACATCAACCACGCCGTCGAAGTTGAGATCGCCGACACACGGCTGGATGCATTGCACATCAGCGCAGTTCGCGCCATCGCCCTGGTACGTGCCGCCCACCGCGATGCAGTCAGCTTCCGAGAGCGTTGCGCATCCGCCTTGTGGCAGGCAGCACGCACCGATGGGATCGCCGCCTGACGGGCAAGTGATCTCGCAGCCGATCACGTTCGTCGGCATCAGCAGGCCGCCGATGTGGGTGTCGACCTGATCCGGCGTGTTCATGCAGACAGTTGAATCGGTGAGGTTCACCACGGCGGCGTCGTTGA
>PWVT01000279.1 GCA_003562195.1 Phycisphaeraceae bacterium
GAAAGCCCCGGGATTGCAATCTCTGGGCGTGCTGGCGATATACTCCCATACACACCCGCGAGGAGAAACCCATGACGCAAACGCAAGCCAGTGAAACGCCGCGACTGTATGACGATGAAGGCGATCTGCTCGTGCAGGCCGACCAGCGATCCGACCGCATCGTCATGCTTCCCGCTGGCGACCCGCGACATGCCAGCACTGACCGCGATCGTGTTCGCATCCAGTGGGGCCAACACCTGCTTGCTGATCTGCTCGGCCACCGCTATCGCACGCTCGTGTGCGGCGTGAACCCGGAGGACAACAGCCACGGCATCATCGGTGAACTGGCGGAACTGCTGCCCACCAGCCAATGGAACGCGGAAACCATCACCGCTCACGCACGCACCTTCGCCAAGTCGCTCGGCGAAAACGACGTGCTCGTGCTCAAGTATGACCTTGATGCGGTGGAAGTGCTCGCGCTGCTGCGACCGCCCAATCAGAAGCAGTTCTCGCTTGAGAACCTTGGCAGGGGTTTTCGCAAGCTGGCGCAGATGATCGAACGCCGCTATGACCGCATGCCTTGTGCATCGGTGAGCTTCCTCGGTGCAAAATCCAACAAGCTGGTCGATGAACACGGCCGCGAACCGAGCTTTGAAGCGGTGCTGCGAACAATGTTCGATGCGGGCTATCGCGGTGATGTGTACCCGTCACTGGGCATGTGGGAACTCGCGCCGACTGGTGTGTTTGCGAATTATCCGTTCCCCAAGAGTCTGGATGTGATGCGCTCCGGCGGATTCTAACCCGCAGCGAGTGAAACTGATCCAGCCCTCGCGGCGAATGCGCCAGCGGTCATTCGGAACTGCCCCATGAACAGGATCATCTCAGCAATCATCGTTGCCGCTTGCCTCGCTGCCGGGTGCGCCTCGGGTGAGCAGGCAGCCAAGATGGAAGGACAAACGCACGACATGGCATTGATCGACGTTGGCAAGAAAGCCCCGGCATTTACACGCGTGGACCAGCACGGCAACAAGCACGCCCTCAAGGACTACGCCGGCCGCAAGGTGCTGCTGTATTTCTATCCGAAGAACGACACCCCCGGCTGCACAACCCAAGCGTGTGAGTTTCGTGACACGACCGCCGAGTTTGAATCGCGCGGCATCGTGGTGCTGGGCGTCAGCCCGGATGATGAAGCATCACACGCCAAATTCACCAACAAGTACGAACTGAACTTCCCCCTGCTTGCCGACCCGCCCGCAGCCGACGGCACGCCGAAGCTATGCGCAAAATACGGCGTGTGGCAGGAGCGGAACATGTACGGCAAGATGCGCTGGGGCGTGGTGCGCACGACCTACCTGATTGATGAAGACGGCAAAGTCGCCCACCGCTGGGACCGCGTGAAAGCCGAAGGTCATGCCGAGGCCGTGCTGGCGTTCATTGACGAGCAGTGAACGACCGGCAGGGGTTACACCAGCAGCGTGCCGGGGTTTTCGATGAATTGCCTGAGCGTCTGCAGGTATTCTGCTGCCATGGCGCCGTCGATAATGCGGTGATCGCAACTGAGCGTGCCGGACATTTCGTGACCGACGACGAGTTGACCATCGCGCACGACGGGCTTCTCAAGTGCCGCGCCGACGGCGAGGATCGCGCTATTGGGCGGGTTGATGATTGCGGTGAAGTTATCCACGCCGAACATGCCGAGGTTGGAGAGCGTGAAAGTAGAATCGATCATCTCTTCGATGCTCAGGCCGCGTGTGCGGGCCTTCTCAGCGAGCTTCTTGGAATCAGCGGAGATGGTCCGCAGGCCCTTTTGATCAGCATTGCGAATCGTCGCGACGACGAGGCCGCCGCCGCGCTCGGCAGGCATGGAGATCGCGATGCCGACGTTCACTTCGCCATGTACTTTGATGCCATCGCCCGTCCACGAGGCGTTGAACTCGTGATGACGATGCATGGAAAGTGCACACGCACGAACGAGAAAATCATTGACGGAAAGTTTGACGCGCTGCGGCGCAAGCTGCTCATTGAGCGTCTTGCGAAGCTCCAGCAGGGGGTCCATGTCGAACGTCACGGTGACCTGGTAATGCGGGATGGTGGTCTTGGATTCGACCAGTCGCTTGGCGATGGTCTGCCGCATGTTCGACAGCTCGATGGTGCGCGCTTCGAGCGGGCCGGGGCCTTCATCACTGACTGCAACGGGCGAGACGCGCGTGATCGGCGAGGCCGGCTTTTCGCCATCACGCCGCGCTGATGGCGCGACGGCTGCGGCTGTTTCCTGGCCGGATTCGATGGCCTTGAGCACATCGCGCTTGATGATGCGACCGCTGGGACCGCTGCCCTGGATGGACTTCAGATCAACCTTGTTGTCCGCCGCCAGTCGCTGGGCGACGGGGCTGATGCGCATGCGGCCGGATGATGTCTGCTCCGCACCTTTGGGTTCGGTGCGACGCTCAGTCTTGATGGTTTCACCGGATTGCTCGGACTCGGACTCTTTCTTGCCTTCTGCCTCGTCGGCGTCTTGCTTCTCGTCTTTCTCTTCGGCATCGTCTTTCTCAGCCGACTCATCCGATTCATCTTTGCCCTCGGCGGTTTCATCTTTCTTCTTGCCGTTGCCAGTGGCTGCCGATGCAGCGTCTTTGGGGTCTTCGCCTTCCTCGGCGAGCAGGGCGATGACGGTGCCGACGCCGACGGATTCGCCTTCGTTGACGAGAATCTTCGCCAGCGTGCCGTCGTCGTACACCTGCATTTCCATCGTGGCCTTGTCGGTTTCGATGTCAGCCACGGCATCGCCGGAGGAGACGTTGTCGCCCTCGCTGACGTTCCACTTCAAGATGGTGCCGGACTCCATCGTGTCGGACAGTCGCGGCATGGTGATTTCAATGGGCATGGGAAGTGAAAAGGCAATAGGCACCGGGAATAGGGTAGAAGCGATTGAGTCGCACGATCAAACTTCTGGATGAGAACACTAGTGCCCAGTGCCTGATGCCTAGTGCCTCAACCATTCACGCATTGTACGTTACAGCACGCACGGCCTCGACGATCTTGCGTGCGTTGGGCAACATTTCCTGTTCAAGGTTGTAGGCATACGGGGCGGGAACATCATCGTTGTTCACACGGAACACATGATTGTCCAGATCATCAAAGCAGCGCATATGCACCTGAGCTGCGATCTCCGATGACACTGATGCAAACGGCCAGGACTGATCCACCACCACGCAGTAGTTCGTCTTACGGACGGACTTGACGATCGTGTCAATGTCCAGCGGCCGAATCGTGCGGCCGTCGATTACTTCACAGTCAATACCTTCCTTGGCAAGCTGCTCGGCTGCTTCGAGGCAGAAATACAGCGGGCGGCCGAAGCTGACGATGGTGCAGTCGCTGCCCGAGCGGCGAATCAAGGCCTCAGCGAAGGGAATCTCGTATGACTCTTCCGGCACCTCACCCTTGATCGAAAGCAACCGCTCCGATTCCAGAACGAACACCGGGTTTGGATCGAGGATGGCGGTGCGCAGCAGGCCCTTGGCGTCATAGGGATCAAACGGGATAGCGATCTTCGCACCGGGCACGTTGGAATACAGCGACTCGACGCACCATGAATGGGTCGAGCCAAGCTGGCCGCCTGCGCCGTTGTTGCCACGAAAGACAATCGGGCAGCCGAACTGTCCGCCGGACATATACAGCATCTTCGGCGCGTTGTTGAGGATCTGATCTGCTGCGACCAGCGAGAACGACCAACTCATGAACTCGATGATCGGCCGCAGGCCGTGCATGGCGGCACCGATGCCAAGGCCGGCAAAGCCGCCCTCTGAGATGGGGGTGTCGATAATGCGCCGCGGGCCAAACTCGTCGAGCATGCCCCGGCTGACCTTGTACGCGCCGTTGTACTCGGCGACTTCCTCGCCCATGAGGAAAACGCGCTTGTCCTCACGCATGGCGTCGGACATGGCTTCTCGAAGGGCGTCACGAAATTCAATTTCTCTGGGCATTGTGGATACTGCAATTTAGCGAGCGGGCTTGCCCGCTTTGCGATTCGTAGCGGGCAAGCCCGCTCGCTCAACGAGTTCAATCCTTCAACATCTCCGGCAAACTTGTTCCCGTAAACGGGCCCCACTCATCGACATACACATCCTTGTACAGTTCGCTGACATCCGGCTCGGGGGAATTCTCTGACCATTTCATGGCGTCACGGACTTCCTTGCGGACCTCCTTGACCATCGCATCGTAATCCTCCTGCGACAGCTCATTGTCGGAGATCATCGCGTTGGCGAGCTTGTCAATCGGATCGTCCGATTCGTACTTCTTTTCTTCATCTTTCGTGCGGTACTTGCGCGGGTCGGACATCGAGTGGCCTTTGAAGCGGTACGTCCGCATGTCCACGAAACACGGCCGAGACGTTTCGCGGCAGCGATCGACCAGCGGCTTCATGCCTTCGTATACATTGAGCACATCCATGCCGTCGATCACCGCGCTGTCCATGCCATAGCCGGCCGCCTTGGCGGTGATCTCATGGCCCATCGTGGTGCCCCGGCTGATGGAGGTACCCATCGAGTAGCCGTTGTTCTCAACGATGTAGATGACCGGCAGGTCGAGCAGGCCGGCAAGGTTCATGGATTCGTGGAAGATGCCCTGATTAAGCGCGCCATCGCCGAGGAAACACAAGGTCACGCGCGTGTTTTGTTTTTCGTCGATGACCTCGTCCTGATACTTGGTGGCAAAGGCGAGGCCGGCCCCAAGTGCGGTTTGCGCCCCGACGATGCCATGACCGCCGAACATATTGTTGCGTTTGTCGAACATGTGCATCGACCCGCCCTTGCCCTTGGCGCAGCCACCGATGCGGCCGTACATCTCCGCCATGCAGTACTTGGGCTCCATACCGCGAGCGAGGGCGTGGCCGTGATCGCGGTAGGCGGTGATGATGGGGTCTTTGTGTTCAACGGCGGCGGTGCAGCCGACTGCAACGGCTTCCTGGCCGATGTACACGTGGCAGAATCCGCCGATTTTTCGATTTTGATATGCCTGCATGGTGCGAACTTCGAATTCGCGGATGAGCAGCATGTCGCGCAGCCACCGCCGGCGTGTGTCCACGGGCAATGCGGTGGCAGCATTCTTCTTCGATGGTGATGTCGTGGCCGAGGGCATCGTCAATAGTGGGCCTTATGCTTACGGATCAATCTCGCCTGAATCGGGCAAAGTGTAGCCACCCTGATTCCACGTGAACGGCAGGGTATTTCAACGGAAGGTCATAGCGAGCACAAGTGTAGGGCGAAAATCGTGCTGAAGTAGGTCATTCCATCCATTCCTCGTCGGGTCGCTCGGATCGTTCTCGGGCATAGAGTGTTGTATGGGGAAGCCGTTGCAGATCGAAGCAGGCACAGACACGCAGCCGACAGCACAGGTTGATCTCGACTCGCGGCTGGTGATTGTCGCCAACCGGCTGCCGGTTCATCGCGTGAAACGCAAGGGTCGCACGCGTTGGGAGACAAGCCCGGGCGGGCTGGTGTCTGCCCTTGCTCCATTTGTACGTCAAGCTGAAGGCGCATGGGTGGGCTGGCCGGGCTTTGCTGGCGGGAACAACCGGGCGTTTAACCACGATGGCATTCGCAATCGCATCGTTCGCCTGGAGGAACAGGACCTTGATCGCTTCTATTACGGTTTTTCCAACGCGACGCTCTGGCCGTTGTATCACGACGCCATTCGTCCGCCGGTGTTCCGCCGCGGCTGGTGGCGGCGGTACGTGGAGGTGAACCGGCGGTACGCTGAGGCCACCGCCAAGGCGATGGAACTCGGCGCCGATGGCGACCTTGTGTGGGTGCATGACTATCAGCTCCAGCTCGTGCCACGAATGTTGCGCACACTGGCCCCGGACAATCGCATTGGCTTCTTTCTGCACATCCCTTTCCCGCCTGAGGAAATCTTCGCCCGATTACCGTGGCGAACGCAGGTGCTCGAAGGGCTGCTCGGGGCAGATGTGATTGGCTTTCAGACCTCCCTGGGCGCGCAGAACTTCGTCCGATCTGTCAAACGCTTTACCCAGGCGCGCGGCACCGACCAGATGCTTGAGTTTGAAGGCCGGAGCGTACGTGTCGGGGTTTTTCCGATTTCCATTGATGTCCAGCACTTCGCCGAAACCGCGGCAACTGCGTCTGCCATCGAACGGGCTGAGGTACTGCGTAGTCAACTCGGGCCGGGCGAACAGCCGCGGAAGATCATTCTCGGTGTGGACCGGCTGGACTACACCAAGGGCATCGACATTCGCATGCGAGCGTTTCAGGAGCTCCTGCATCGCGGGCGAAAGAACAAAAGCATGTCGGTACGCGATTGCGTGATGTGCCAGGTCGCCGTACCCACGCGCAGCGGCGTGGATGAATACACCAAACTGCGGCGCACGGTGGAGGAACACGTCGGGCGAATCAATGGCGAATACGGCGAGCCGGGGCTGGCAGCCATCCATTACCTGCACCGCAACCTCGAGTTTGAAGAGCTTGTGGCGTTTTATCTCGCAGCCGATGTCATGGTCGTGACGCCGCTGCGTGATGGCATGAACCTTGTGGCCAAGGAATACGTCGCATCGCGGCTGGGAAACACCGGTTCGCTGGTGCTCAGTGAGTTCGCCGGGGCGGCTCACGAGTTTCGCTCCGCGCTGCTGGTCAATCCGTATGACATTGACGGGCTGGCGAGCTCCATGCAAACCGCGCTGACATTACCGCAGCAGGACATCGCCCGTCGCATGAGTTCGCTACGGCGAGCGCTCAAACGCAATGATGTGTTCGACTGGGCAGCGTCGTTTCTTCGTGAGCTTGATCCTGGGAGTTCATCGTGACTGTACCGTCCAAGTTGCTTCGCCGCCTGTCCCGATCGCCGGTGTTGCTCATTGCCACCGATTACGATGGCACCCTCGCGCCGATCGTGAACGACCCATCGCAGGCGAGGCCTGATCGTGAATCACTGGTCGCCTTGCGCACACTCGCCGCCATGCCTCAGACGCACGTGGCGGTGATCTCCGGCCGGGCGCTTCGTGATCTGGCTGATTTGCTCGGCCAGCCGGAGGACATTCACCTCATCGGCAGTCATGGCAGTGAGTTTGATGCAGACTTTGCCTCGGCGTTATCGCCGGAAGTAACCCGCCTGCGTGACCGCGTGCGCGGAGAATTGGCCGGTCTGGCAGAGTCACACGAGGGTTTTCGCCTTGAGGAAAAGCCCGCGAGCATTGCCTTTCACTACCGCAACGCCGATGATCACGCCGCTGAGACGGCTGTCGCGAAGATTCTTGATGGACCGGCAACGTACGAGGGTGTGTACACTCGCAAAGGCAAGAAGGTGGTCGAGCTTGGCGTGGTCTCCACGAATAAAGGCGATGCGCTGGAGACGATCCGTCACCGCGTCGGTGCATCGGCTGCATTGTTTCTCGGCGATGACCGCACCGATGAAGATGCCTTTGCCACGCTCAAAGGGCCGGACATTGGCGTGAAAGTCGGCGAACCTGAAGACACCTGCGCCGGCTACTGCGTGAACGACTCCACCGACGTTGCGCGGCTGCTCGCGCAACTCTGCGAACTGCGTTCGCAATGGCTCGCTGGCTATGACGCGGTCGCGATTGCTGACCACTCGCTCCTGAGCGATCAACGAACCGTCGCGTTGGTCACACCGACGGCACGCATCGTCTGGATGTGCTACCCGCGCATCGATTCACAGCCGCTGTTCTCCGAACTGCTTGGCGGTCCGGCTGCGGGGTACTTTGCCATTCACCCCAAGGACAACACAGAGCCGGACAGCCAGCGCTATCTGGACCATTCGCTCATCCTGCAGACGTCGTGGCAAAATATCACCGTCACTGATTATCTGGATTGTTCAGATGAACGTGCAGAGCAGCGGGCCGGTCGCAATGATTTGATTCGTGTGATTGAAGGCAGCGGGACCGTCACGATTGAGTTTGCACCCCAATTGGATTTCGGACGAGTTGACACGCGACTGATCACTCATGATGACGGCTTGCAGATTGAAGACTCGCTCGATCCGATCGTGTTATACGCGCCCGGTGTGAAGTGGAAGCTCTTTGATGAAGGCCCACACCAGAAGGCCGTTGCAGAAGTTGAGATGGATGATCACGACGGGCAGTTGACCCTTGAGCTACGCTGCGGCACCGGGCGGCTGCGCGAGTCTGTCATTGCTGAGCGCACCCGTCGGGAGAACACGCAAGAGCACTGGCAGCACTGGGTCAGCCGGTTGAAGGTGCCGGACATTGAAGAACTCCAGCCGGAGCTAATCCGTCGCAGCGCACTGGTGATCAAGGGGCTGAGCTTTGGTCCAAGCGGGGCAATCTGTGCCGCCGCCACGACGAGTTTGCCGGAACACTTTGGCGGTGTGCGTAACTGGGATTACCGCTACTGCTGGCTGCGCGATGCAGCCATGTCGGCCTCCGCACTGGTGCGGCTTGGTTCCAACCGTGAAGCGATGCGCCTGCTTGACTGGGTGCTCGGTGTATTGGAACACACGCCTTCGCCTGAACGTCTGCACCCGCTGTATGACGTCATGGGTGCTGAACTTGGCCCGGAAGGCGAGATTGGTGAAATTTCCGGGTACCGGGGGAGCAGGCCCGTCCGCATCAGCAACCTGGCTTCACAGCAGGTGCAGCTTGATGTGTTCGGTCCGATTGTGGACCTCATTGCCTCGCTCGCTACTCGCGGCGCGCCGCTCTCTTCACACCATTGGCGATTGATCGATGCCATGGTCTCAGCCGTCATGCGACGGTGGGACTCACCCGACCACGGCATCTGGGAAGTGCGCCTGCCGAGACGACATCATGTGCATTCGAAGATCATGTGCTGGCTGACCTTGGACCGGGCTCTGTCCATTGCGGATCAGATGCATCATCGGTCTCCGGACGGCTGGCGTGAGCTGCGCGATGAGATCGTCAAAGATGTGCTCGAAAACGGCTGGTGTGAAGAGCTGCAATCGTTCACTGCGTCCTACGGCGATCGGCAGCTTGATGCATCAGTCCTGCAGGTTGGGTTGACGGGACTGCTCAAGCCGGATGATGAGCGATTCATCAAAACCGTCGATGCAATCGAAAAGCACCTTCGAACCGGGCCTGTGGTGTATCGGTACCGGTACGACGACGGCTTGCCCGGCATCGAAGGCGGGTTCCACCTGTGCACGTCATGGCTCATTGAGTCCATGGTGCTCATCGGTCGCATAGATGATGCGCGGCAGCTTTACCGTGATATGATTAACTTGGTTGGGGCCACGGGGTTGCTCTCTGAACAATATGATCCGAACATCGACGATTCACTTGGCAACCACCCGCAGGCGTTCAGCCATTTGGGGATGATCAACAACGCCATATCACTCGCCGAAGCCATGAGCGATTGACACATCAGAATCGATCCTGGCTGGTGCGAATGGCCTTCCTGTCATTGGTCTCGCGGTCACTGGAGGCCTCGACGATCGTGCGCTGATACACCACGGCCCCTGCTTCAACTACAACCATTTCCGTCGGCGAGAAACGCTGCCATTTCGCGTTGTTCAGCGGCAAACTTGCAATCACAACACCGCGATTCTCGCTGTCCGCTTCGACATCCACGTGCAATGTGGGGTCGTCGAAGCGCTGCCATTCATGCGGCCGGGCCACCAGCAATTCCATCCACATGCCTTTGAAAGCGTTGACATCGTGATAACTGATCACACGATGCCCGTCCGTCAACTGGCAGTTGAACTTACCGCGCTGGTTGTACTGGTAACACGCTTCATGGAGCCACTGCCAGTCCTCGGGCGTTTCAAGATGTTTGCCGCGATCAGCGATGCGCTGCAGCAGATGGCAGAACACACGCTCTGAATCCGTCGCTCCAGTCGGTTGAAAACGATCAACTGGTAGTTTCTCCGCACCGTACACCGTGCCGTTATGGGTAAAGCAGTAGTCGCGACCCATGAGTTCGCGCATGAAGGGGTGCGTATCGGCGTGTGTGTTTTCGCCACCAACGGTCTTTTTGCGGACGTGGCCGATGTAAATGTGCGAGTGCAGATGCGAGTACTTTTGCAGAAATTCCGCGTAATCGCTTTCGCGCCACGTGAGTGGTTCCTTCGCCAGCGCCAGTGACTGATCGGGATACCACGCCAGCCCCCACCCATCAGCATTCTCTGCATCGCGCATGGCAAATGCACGGATGGAGAAGTCCACATCAACGCAGTATTGAAAATCGATGGCCAACAGTTCACACATCACACACCTCGATGCTGCTTCACCACGGAGTGATGATGCTGATTCAGCTCGTCGGCAAACTGGCGTGTGAGAGTGCTGGTAATCGCCTGCCAACTGCCCTCTTCACGATAAATGCGTCGCTGATGATTCGAGCCGGTTTGATACTCTGGGATGGGTTGAAGAGCTGCGAGTGCTTGTTCGTCACCATGTTCGTGGGCGATGGGCATGAGTTTGTCGAACAAGTCCGCCACTTCCTGCCGCAATGACCGACGCCGACCAGCCGGCGCACTGATGTATACCGCCTCAAGCCCGAAGCGCGTTGCCAGCCACTTGTTTTCGACCGCAATCCACTGCCGGCGGACATCGCTGGCGCGCAATTGCGGCTTACTGTCGAGCAGCCGTTGAGCGAAGATGACCAGGCAGCGAAGCAGTGCGGCGATGCCAAATACCTGCGCCATCGTGCCGGGAACATCACAAATGCGAAACTCGATCGTTCCGAAATCCGCGCGTGGTCGCAGATCCCACTTCACATCACGATGAGATCGAAGCACTTTGCAATCATTCATGATCTGGCAGTAGTTTCGAAACTCCTTCCAATTGCTGAACAGCCGGGGGATGCCAGCATGCGGTACAAGTCCGTACAGCGCCGCCCTCGCCGAAGCCAGGCCGGTGTCAATGCCCTGCCAGAACGGACTGTTGGCTGACATGGCCAGTACATGCGGCAGGTATTGCACGAGCAGGTTGATCAACGCGATCGCATCATCGCCGCTGCGAACGCCGATATGCACATGCAGGCCGAATGTCACCCGATGGTAGATCATCCAGGCCAGCCGTTTTTCACCAAGTGCATAGCGTTCATCGGGATACAGCACATGCTCGGTTGCCCGAGCCGAAGGGTGGGTGCCGAGCAGAGCAAAGTCGTATCCCATGGACGTGGCGATGTTGCGTACCCGGCGAATGCGTGGCAGGAACATATCGCGTGCTTCAGTCACGGTGGCGCAGGTGCTCGTCTGCACCTCGATCATGGATTGCATCAACTCCGCGCTCACGCCGTCAATGCCTTCATCGCGACAGGCACGAAGCAACCGTGGCGAACCGTGAGAAAGCTCGCCGCTTTCGCGATCAAGGATTGGCAGTTCCACTTCGATGCCGACGGTCGGTTCGGGCGATCCGTCAAACACCTGGCACGCTGTGGTCCGCCTCACTCTGTCTTTGTCCCGCTCGCCGCCGGATGCCTGTTGGATCATGTGTGATTTTAGGTTGCCCGCGCCAGCGACCTGACGATGCAGCACGGGTGCAGTCCCTATTCATGATCACTGCAATTGATCGCGTTGCACGATAGAAAAAGAATCCCTGATGCGAATTGACATTGCACAGTCCGGCCGATTGGCATTCGGTGTCTGGTCATTGGGGTTGTTGATTTGTCTTGTCATCGGCGTGGGCGGCTGTGAGATGGAGCGCGATCCATCGCTTACTGACCCCGATGAAGGTGTCGAGCAGCATGATGACTCACCCACGCCGTAGCGCGTCTGCTATGCTCGCCCTGTGACTGGTCAAGACAGCAAGACAACTGACACACGGTCTTTGGATGTGTTGAATTCCTGCATCACGAAGTGCCGACGATGCCCGGAGCTGCGCGACTATCTGGATTCAGTTGGGCGCGAAAAACGAAAGGCGTATGCCGACTGTGAGTACTGGGCGAAACCGGTGCCGAGCTTCGGTGATCGACGCGCGAGAATCCTCATCGTGGGCCTTGCTCCGGGTGCACACGGCGCCAACCGCACCGGCCGCATGTTCACCGGAGATCGCTCCGGCGACTTTCTTTATGCTGCGCTGCACCGCGTCGGCTTGGCGAACCAACCCAATTCGACTCATCGCGATGACGGGCTGAAACTCACCAATGTGTACATCACCGCTGCTCAGCATTGCGCTCCGCCAGCGAACAAACCCACATCGAGACAGCTCAAAGCGTGCAGCTCCTATCTCGTTCAAGAGCTGCGCGTGCTTCGGCCGCTCGTGATGTTATGTCTGGGCGGCATTGCCTGGAAGGCGACACTCAACGCGCTCGCGGGCAATGCCGTTGACATGCCGCGACCATTGCCAAAGTTCAGCCACGCAGCGGAATGTGACATCGGCAGTTCGACACTACTGGGCAGTTACCACGTCAGCCAGCAGAACACCTTCACCGGCCGCCTCACCGAACCCATGTTCGACGCAGTATTGAATCGTGCGAAATCCCTTGCGGAGTTAAAAGCAACAGGGCCCAAGTGAGTGCTTCGGCCCTGTGAGCTAAACATGCTGGTTGTTACCGTTTTCGGGATCGTGCTGTCAGTCCGAAGCCGAGCAGTAGTGCAAGTCCCGCGGGTGCTGGGACGGCCTGATGCAGGGTGATTTGAACATCTTCCCAACCGATGCCGTTGCCAAGGGTCTGGTAGAACGAAGCTGTCCATTGCCCTTGTGCAGCAACGCCGTCGCCGAAGGCGAATTGTGGTTCACCGTCGCCGAACCATTGGTCTCCGCCGAGGCCGTGTTGGTACAGGCCATTTTGATCTGACGCGGTTGAGAAGTCCCATGGTGCGTCAAACGGGCTTGATGAGTTCAAGCCACCGACGGTGAACGATTCGCCTGTTGGTGCGATGAGGGTCAGGTGGGTCCATTCCGCGTTCAGTTCCGCGCCGAAGGGACTGATGCCAGACACCACGCCGCTGAAGCTGAAGCCGATGACGTTGTTGGGTGATGCAACGCCGAAGTCAAATTCGTAGGTGTTGCCCTGCATTGGGTTGAACACTTCGCCGTCATTGATCAGGAATGTCTGGTCCAGATCAGGGTCCCACGCGGGATTGGCAGTTGCAAATGACGCAATGCCAAGGGCTGTTGCGGCTGTGATTGTGATGATGGTTGAATTCATTTCTTCCTCCTAGTGGATGGGGTTGGTCATTTGAGTTTCTCGGTCGTCGGTGGTTTCCTTGCTGGCCGTTCATCCCCAGTTGCTGAGCAAGAGCAACAGGTCGCTGACATTGACGTTGCCGTCATCATTGAGATCGGCCATCGTGCACGACTCGCCCCAGGCGCTGAGTAGTAGCAGCAGGTCCGACACGTCAACGACACCGTCACCGTTGATATCCGCCGGCGTCAGTGACCGAACATACACGTCAGCCCAGGGGTTTGAATGATTCGGGACGAGGTCTTGTGCTGTGCTGGAAAACGCAAACGTTTGCCCGTTGGGAGTCATCACTGCGTGCTCGCTGGTGTTGGTCGCAAGTTCACCATCGGAATCGACGCTGATGACTTCCAACTCACCGGTGTGTCGATCACGCCGGAAGATATGCGAGTAACCAAGCGGGAAACCCCCGCCAAGGAATTGAGGCGACCCGCTGTGAAATGACACATAGTCTCCGTTGCCGGAAATCCTGGCCCCGAAGGAGATTTCGCTGCCTTGCTGGCCTTGCGGCCCGACGCTCTCACGAGTGATGTTGCCGGTTTCACGATCAACGACAAAGACATCCAGCACTCCATTGGTGACACCGTCCACGAGGTTCGTCGCCGATGAAACAAACGCCACAAGTTGTCCGTCATCGGTGATGCTCGCCCAGGTTGCATTGTTGTTCGCACTGTTGCCGAGAGCGTCCTGACTCACAAGCGACGTGCTGATGCCGCCCGGCTGGTCGAATACACCAGTTTCATTGGCATCGCGGTCGTGAAGATACACTTGGAAGAAGCTGTTCACGTTGTCCGCAAAGTTCGTTGCGTGCGAGTCAAAGCCGACAAATCTGCCATCAGGTGAGATCGTCGCTCTTCGCGAGTGGCCGGAGAGGGCTTGCTTGCCGTCGTCAGTGACATTCACCCGCACCGTGCTCTGTGTTTGCACATCATGCACGAAGATGTCGATGTACCCATTCGTGTCGGTTACGACCAGATTGCTCGCGCCGCTCTGGAAGACAATGTACCGCCCGTCGGGCGTGATGGTGGGGGCTGCGCTGCTTCCGTTGCCGGGTTGGCCGTCCGTTCCGCGGCTGATGAGTGTTGTCTCGTTGGTCTGCGTGTCACGAAGATAGATCTGGTTCACTCCCGCAGTCACATCGGGCAGGATGTTCGTTGCATTGGACTGAAAGGCGACATACCGCCCGTCGGCAGTGACTGATGAGTTGTCACTCGCACCGTTGGCCGGGTCGCCGCTGGGGGTTTGAGAAATTCGAATGGTCTGGCAACCGAGACGGTCATGCAGATACACCTGCCTGCCGGTCGGCAACGGTCCTCCGACCAGGTTGCCAGCCACGCTTGAGAATGAGACATAACGGCCATTATCCGAAATAGAGGCGGTGATGCTGTAGCAAAAGACTTCTGGACTACTGCAGAACGCCATCTCGCCACCTGTGGCAACGCTGACCTGAGACGTCGTCCCGCCGGCACTCAGCATCGACGCGGTCGCGCACGTGAACGCTGCAGCCAGGAGGGGCAGCGCGTGGGTTGGGGTAGATCGCCGAGGGGCAGAGGCGTGCAACATGGGTCATTTCTCCAGAACAAATCGAAAGGGCGTCAAACAATCGCCATTATGAATCCACGCGGGACACTGTCAATGATTATTTCGTGAAATTTCTTTTTTGAAATACAAGTGGCGAGGGGGGATCATCTATAATTGCCGACTGGAGCATCCGTTTACAATGACCAGCGTGTCATCACCATCCATCAGCACCTCCTCGACTCCCGGCTTCGAACGGGACGCTGTTGCGGTCCTCAAACGCCTTTCCGTCGCCATACGATTGCTCATCGATGCTTCGCCCGGCCCCACCCGAAGGCCGGCTGACCTACAGCGATCGCTGGGCATCCACGCAAAGCTTGCATGGCAGGCACACAGAATCGCCTTTGCAGAAGATCCCATTGCCGAGGCAGGTAATGTGCCCGGCAACGCCGCGATTGGTCGATTTCTTGATGCAGCAGGCAAACGCGGCATCAAAGAATCGCTGATTCACGATGTTCGCCTGGCACACGAAGAGTTTCAGGCCCTGATCAAATCACACGCCACCAGCCGCGATGCCTTTGATTCGATGGCCAGCGGCATTACGAAAAATGGAAGCAGTCAGGTCGATCTGCATTACAAGCGCTGGGCGTTCAAATCAGCCAGTCATCTCTGGGGTGTTCAGGCCAAGGCACAGTTGTCCAGCTTCATCCACTGGCCCTCGGCCAGTGATCCTGATCGCATGGATATCGTTTCACTGCGCGGCTTAATTGATCTGCAGCGGTTCCGTCGCAATGTCTCATGGATCGTCTCGCGCACACGACTGACCGATGATGACGGCATCGCCCGCCGAAAAGCTGACCGGCACCCCATCGAACAGGATGATCAGGACCCGATGCAGCTTGGCCTGCTGAGAAAATTCTGTAGCAAGTCATTGCCGAAGTTGAGGGCCGTTCCCGGAGAAGAAGAGTTCTGGAAAGTCTGCATCGAAGGCGATGCCGTTGGTAACCAGTCATCCGTCACATGCCTGTTCGCGGACTGCTGGCGCAATGCCTTTCCCATCTATCGCGATGAACACAACAAACACCACTCGTACGGTTCGATGATCCGCACGCCATCGGAGGTGCTCATCCGCGATGTGTTTTTCCCAGATGCAGCCCAGGTCGATCCCGCGACCATGTCCGCGCACGTTCTGGGTGATCATCGAACGCAAAAGCAGGGCATTGAGAATCGTGATCAGGATCGACTGGCGTTGCGCGAGGAGATGGTCTATCTCGGCAAAGGGCTTGACATGGCAGATCTACCAGAAGTGCCACGGTATGCAGAGATGATCGAGTACATTCTTAACCGCCTTGGCTGGCATGCTGGGGGGTTACACCTCTTTCGTCTGCGAATGGAGTATCCCGTCATGCCCTCTACGGTTGTGACACAGTTCGCATGCGCCACTCGGCCAACAACTTAGGCACAGATACCTTCAAAATTGAATTCGTCTTTGGTTTCTTCACAGGCAGCGGGTAGCACAGTTCAATGGCGGTGGGGAATGCTGGGTAGGGGATTTTCATCCGGAACGCGTGGAACTCATCGGGGTTCCAGCCGGTGCGTTCATAGATCGTCTGCAGCAATTTCGCATATCGCGGCACCTCCGGTGTTGCGGGCGGAACAGTACTGACACCAAGATCCTGCAGTCGCTCGTTGAACGGCAAATACTTCCGCTCAGGTAGCGGTGGCGGGGACGAGGATGCCGCGAGACTGCATAGCGCGGGCTTGGGGGGGATCGCGAACGTGAAGTCCTTGTGAATCAGCAAATCGAGCACCAGCAACTCAGCGGGGATATCGCATCGGGCTAAATGCCGCCCGCAGTCGCCTTTCTTTTCGCCGTACGCAGGAATGTTTCGCTGCAGCATGCCGACCGTGCAGGTGAGTGCGCCAGTCTTGCCTACAGCTGTATGTACCCCTTGCAGGAGAAGGAACCATGATTCGAACCTCTACCGCCCTTCCGGCGCTTATTCTTGTGTCATCGCTGGCCACTGCCGCTGCGGCCAACGTCCAAACCGTCGGTCCGTTCACCGGTGATTTTTCCGAGGGGTTTGAGAACATCAGTGGTCCGCAGGGCCACACTGGCGGGATGGACATCTTCGGTGGTCAGGCCCACTTCAACGACGCCCTTGCCAACCAACCGTGGATTGCCTCCAGTCTCAATGGTCCGGAGGGGTCCATCCTGCCGTATGACGGCAACTTCATGGGGCTGGCGCCAACCGGATGGGTTGCGATCGAATTCGAAGCGCCAATCTCCGCCTTTGGCGGATACTTCGGGACGGCTTCTATCAACTCCGGCGGCTCGGTTGCGTTCCTTGATGCAGAGGGACTCACAATCGACATCGTGGCCTTCGATGTGCCCGCACTGCAGTGGACGTGGCAAGGTTGGGAGAGCGAGGTGCCGGTCCACACCATCATGCTTCAGGCAAGTGAAAACCCTGGCAACACGATGGTGTACGACAACCTGCAAATGACCCTCGTCCCTGCACCCGGCGCGATGCTCCTCATGGCTGCGGGCTTGGGGATCGCCCGTCGACGAAGGCACTGACTCGACGAAGGACGTCTCAGCAAGGAGAAAGTTCTATGAAAACGCACGCACTCACCACTCTTGGCATCATGGCTATGGGGATGACCGCCTCAGCCACCTTCGCCAGCGACGATCCGCTGATTTACGCGACCAATCATCTTGGCCTTTATCCTGGCTTCGGTGATACGCTGATTAAATTCAACGCCAGTGATCCTGCTGGTTTCACTACGATCGGTGAACTCGGCAACAACCTCGGGTTTGGCGGCTTGGAGTTTGACGCCGACGGCAACCTCTGGGCGTACGCCACGCACAATAGTTTTGGCGGAGCAGTCTCCGGCCTTTACAAAGTCGATCTTGAGACCGGGGCTGCCACCGTGCAAGGGACACCGAGTAGTCAGTCGCTGACTGATCTTGCCTGGAACCCCACGAATGACACGATGTACGGCGTGTATTCACAGAGCTTTACCAATGGTCGCCTCTTTGAAGTGAACCTCGAAACCGGCAGCGTCACAATTGCTGGTGAGTTCAGCGGCCTTGATGCACAAAACAACCTGGTCGGTCTTGCGATCGATTCGGATGGTCTGTTTTATGTGTTCGACAACATGAACAAGAAGCTCTATCGCTCCGATGCGGAGTTTAACCTCACGCTGCTCTACGGTCCGGATGAACTGACGTGTCCCCAGTGCGAACTGGCGATAGGCAGTCAGGGCATCGGTATTGATTGGTCGCGCCATGACGTGGGTTACCACGGCGCGATCGGCCAAGGCGTCTTTCCCAATTACTACAACAACCTCAATACGTTCGATCTTGACGGGGCGCAGTACACATGGGGACCGGACTGGGGGCCGAACCATCCTGATGGGCTTCCACAGGTGCAGCCGGGCGATCTTGCGATCCTCCCCAACGACGCCAGGCCGCAGATTCCCGGCGATCTCAATGGCGATGGTGTGGTGGATGTTTCTGATGTGTTGTTACTTCTCGGCGCATGGGGCCCGTGCCCAGAGGATAAACCTTGCACAGCCGATCTGAACGGTGATGGTGTTGTCGATGTCACCGATTTGCTCATCCTCCTCGCGAACTGGGGCTGAGACCCCATAGCACATCGCGCCCTTAGTGGCGCATATTCGACCCTTGCACACGGCCCATGGTTCCATTGTGGGCCGTGTGCGTTTGTTGCGCGCTCAACTGCGCACGTGAGCGAACGACAAACGTAACTTTTTTAAATTTTTTTCGCCTGTAAAACAAGGCACATCCGAGTTATGGCTGCGCTTCTGCGCGCGCTGTCGTTGCCGTTGGCCCATAGGTAGAGAGCAACTTCCTTTGGAGCACAACCGGAGAACGACTGTGGCCTACGAACTTTCACCGTTTCAATCCATCCCGCTTGATGACGCGCTGCTTGAAATGCTCATCGGCGAGCACGAATCGATCACTCTGCCGCGCCTGCGACGTTTGTGGTCGTACTTCCGCAACGCTCTGTCTGAGCCAACACCCAGTGGCGGCTCGACCGGTGCACCAGCCCAGGCGGCTGGGCTCCCACTGCGTCTGCAAAACCCATCGACTCTTGAAGGTGAAGATGAAACGAGTCTGCGCAAGGAAGTGGTGATCGAAAATGACATCGCATGGCGCATCCACACGCTCGTCGATTTCATGTTCCCCGAATCACCGACGATTCGCTCCACCGCGCCTGATGTACGACGGGCATCAGAGATTGAAGGCGTACTCAACGCAGTATTCAAAGCCAACGGTGCAACGGCCTTGTGGCAGGACGCTGCACTGTTGGGGTCGGTGTATGGCCATGTCGACTTTCTTCTCAATTGCAGGGAACTTGATCGCATCGGAGCGGCGGGCCGGCGCAGCAATGCCACTTCAAGGCGCCAAGGCGACACGGAGCTGGGCAACTCCAACGCTGGCGCAACATCACACCCCGCTACGTCAGGCCTGTCGCCCGAGGCGATCGCTTCTCGCCTTGTCATCGAAGCCATTGAACCGACGCGTGCAATTCCCTTGCTCAACCACAGTGACTACCGCCGCCTTGATGCGTACATCCTTCACTTTCAGCAGCTTGTCAATGAGGCAGACCGGAGCGGTCTGCTGGCGCGGCTGAGCAGGGCGATGCGCAGCGGTTCTTCAGCCCCGAGACGCGGGTCGATCACGATCACGGAGATCATTTCGCCGACGTTCTGCCAGCGGTATGAAGATGGCAAGCTGGTGATGGAAACGCTCAACCGTCTTGGCCGCTTGCCTGTGGTCCATGTGCAGAATCTTTCCCAACCGTTGATGTATGCCGGCCTGAGCGACGTCGAGCCACTGATTCCGCTGCAGGATGAGCTTAATACGCGGCTGAGCGATCGCGCTAACCGCGTGACGATGCAGAGCTTTCGCATGTGGCTGGGCAAGGGCATTGAGGACTTTGCCGACCATCCTGTTGGTCCGGGGCAGATGTGGGTCACGGAGAACCTTGATGCATCCATCGACGCGTTCGGCGGCGATGCAGACAGTCCCAGCGAAACCGCGCACATCGAACAATTGCGCGAAGCGATGGACAAAACTTCCGGCGTGACACCTGCAGCAGCAGGGCACATTCGCGCTCGTGTGGGCAACCTCACATCAGAAAACGCGCTGCGCATCTCACTCATGGGCACCATTGCCAAGACGCGTCGCAAACGCGTGACCTATGGGACAGGCATCAAGCAACTGAGTGAGCTGATCCTCCACGCGCTGGATGTGTACAGCGTGTTTCACACACGGCCCGAGGAGCGTGGGGTCGAACTGACCTGGACCGATCCAATCGCCTCTGATGAGTCCCGACGAATCGCTGACGCACTGGCCAAGGCGCAACTCGGCGTGTCAACCAGTGTGCTTCGTGCGGAACTGGGGTACGCCGAAACCGACGAATGAACTCGCAATTTCCTACACCTCATTTTTGCAAGGAACAACACGATGACCGATCAGACCACCGTCCCGAAGGACACAGACACTGCTGACGAAATGCCGGTAAATCCGGCGGTCGGCGAGGCAAAGAAATATCGCAAGCGTGCCCAGGCGGCAGAGCAATCTCTCGATGAACTTCGCCGCGAACTTGATGAGAAGTCGGCGAAGCTCACGGAATTGGAGAAAACGGTCAGCGACCTTGAACGGGCCGGCCGCGTCGATCAATTGCTCATTGAAGCCGAAGCAGTTGATCTTGAGTCAGCCCGGCTGCTGACCACGATGGCCATCGAACAGATGGACGAGCCGGATGTGGAACTCGCGGTGACGGAACTCAAACGCCGCAAACCATATCTGTTTCGCGCACGATCGCGCGCGAGTAGCGCCATGAGCGCACGGCCGGAGCATGCAACGCCCGCACGCGAAGCGGCGGACCATGCTGCCGGCGAGGCATACGCCACTGGAAATCGTGCCGACCTGCTGCGTTATCTGCGTCTCAAACGCAAGGCCCGATAGCACACGCAGACATCACGACAAGCACACCACCGAACACCTTGAATCAATATGCGGAGTGAACCCATGCCATTTACCGGAAAGGCCACCTACTCCGGCGGAGCATCGCTGCCGGAACTCGCTGAAGATGTCAGCGACATCATCAGTATTGTCAGTCCCTATGAAACACCGCTGCTTCATCACCTTGGCGATCCGCAGCGATCAGCAACCAGCACCATTCACGAATGGCTCGAAGACACACTGTTGCCCAACACCGATGCGGTGAATGACGATGACATCACCGATCCAACCGGCCAATCGAGCTTTTCCGTCGCCAACGGCGAGCGGTTTCAAGTCGGCGATCAGATCATGCTTGCCGGCAAGCCCGAAGTCATGCTCGTCACCGAACGTGCGGGCAATGAACTCACCGTCACGCGTGAATACGGGGCCAGCCCGGCCACCAACATCCAGGACGGCGATGTGATCAACATCATCGGCAATGCAGCGCTGGAAGGCGGCGACGCGCCAGAATCGCGCTTCACGGTGCGGTCGCGTCTGCAAAACTACACGCAGATTTTCACCGCCTCCATCGAAGTGTCCGGCAGTCAACTTGCTGCGCAGACCATCGGCGTCGAGGATGAGATGGATTACCAGAAACAGGAACGCCTTCGCGAGTTACTGCGCGATCTGGAAAACTGCGTGATCAACGGAGTTGCAGCGGAACTGGACCCGCACGGCAACGTCACCACGCGGCGCACGATGCGCGGCATTCGCGCATCGTTGACCACCAATACCTTCGAGCCGGGCGAAGATGAGATCCCGACGGGCGAGGGTATCGATGGCGACGGGCTTACTGAAGACATGCTCAACGCAGCGCTTCGCACCATCTGGGAGCAAAGTTCAGGCAATGTGGACACCATCGTCTGCGGCGGTCATCAGAAGCGGCGAATCAACAGCTTCATCTCATCTGCACAGCGATTCGTCGATCACGACAAGTCCTACAGCTCGATGGTGGACGTGTACGAATCGGACTTTGGAGTCTGCCGCGTTGTGATGAGCCGCTGGGCTCCGCCGGGCAGTCTGCTATTGCTGGATTCATCGCGTCTTGCGGTCATGCCACTCTCAGGTCGCGCGTTTCACTTCAAGCCATTGGCCAGCAGCGGTGATGCTGATCTTGGTCAGGTGATTGGTGAGTACACGCTGGAGATGCGCAATGAAAACGCGCACGGCGTGATCGAAGGTCTCGCCGTCGGCGGCTAAGACCCGTTTTCTTTTCGTTGCCGGGAGCGCGCTGCGTTCCCGGCAGCTTTACCCATGACTGATCCACTACTAACCACCTTGATGCAATTCGGCGCTGCCGGACTGATCGGCCTGCTCTGGCTTCACGAGCGCCGCCACAGTGCCGTCCGCGACCGCCAGTTGGAACAGGCGCATCGCCGCCTGTTGACACGCGAACGGGAGGTCAACTGGCTGCTGAAAGTGCTCAATGACAACACCCGCGCAATCAATTCATTGGAACACAGTCAGCGGCGTTTGATCCGGTTTCTCAGTTCTCGTTACCAGCAACGTCCCGGCAAGCAATCACCATGATTCGGCGGTCGTTCGAGACGCAGAATGTCAAATTACGCAATAATGTGCTCCCATGTCGCGTAATTTTGGCCTTCATTTCCGACTTTCATGGCTAGTTTGCCAATTCCTGTGCTAGATTGTTTCGAACGCAGCAAGTTTGACCGGTCGGTTGGGCTCGCTGCAGTGTGGGGACGGGAACTAGGTTCGGGGATCTCGTATTCGCTCCAACCACGGTTTCGAAGGAAAGAAGAACAACATGAAAAGATTTGCGTTGATCGCCACGGCCACGGCCGCCCTCGGCATGACTGGTGCTCCTGCGCTTGCAGGCGGTATTGATGCCGGTCTGGAAGAAGTATTCGCCGCTACTCCAAAGGACGAAGTGATTTCGGCACTTGTGTTCCTCTTGGAACAAAGTGATGTGCAGACGCTTGCTGCACAGCACCGAGCTGAACGCACACCGTTTCGTGAGCGACATCATGAAGTCGTCCGCGAACTTCGCGATACGGCTGAAATTACCCAGGCGGACCTTCGCATCGCATTGGCAACGATGCGTACTGAAGGCAGTGTAGAAAACTTCGAGCCGTACTGGATTGCCAACATTATTCGTGTAGATGCAACGGAAGCCACGTTGCGCCAGATTGCCCAGCGTCCTGATGTGCAGCGTGTGTATTACAACCTGCCGATCGCCTCGATCGGTGCGGTTGAAGATGATGAGCCACGCGGCCAGCGACGGCGCGGGAACCATGAACATCAGCCCAAACCAATTGGCAGCGTCGAACCGGGCGTTGCCGCCGTCAAAGCGCCGGAAGTGTGGGCCATGGGCTATACCGGCCAAGGCGTGTTGATCGCCACAATGGATACCGGCGTGGATGGCAATCACCCGGCACTCGCCAGCCGCTGGCGCGGCCTTGACCCGCAGTACGCGGGCAACCCAGAGTGGGCATGGTTTGATCCGATTACCAATACCACGTTCCCGGAAGAGTTCGGCTGGTCCAGCCACGGCACACATACCTTGGGGAGCGTCCTCGGCGGAGCTCCCGGCGATCAGATCGGCGTAGCTCCCGGCGCGCAGTGGATACACGCGGGCGTGATCGATCGTGGCGGTATCGACGCCACCATCGCCAATGCCATCCTCTCATTCCAATGGATGGCAGCCCCGACGGGCGATCCATCTGACTATTGGGCCGTCCCGCGTGCAGCGTCCAATTCCTGGGGAACCACCGCGGGCATGGGCCACCCCAACTGCGATGAGACATTCTGGGTTTGGATCGACAACTCCGAAGCAGCTGGCACAGCGCAGTTTTTCTCCGCCGGCAACGAAGGCGCTAACGGACTGCGTCGCCCTGCTGACCGCGCGACGAGCGACTATCACTCGGTCGCCGTGGCTGCTATTGATCCATACGACAGCTCCTGGCCGGCAGCCGGTTTCTCCTCGCGCGGCCCGACTTCGTGCACGCCCGATGGCACCACCGCCACCAAGCCCGACATCTCCGCTCCCGGTGTGAACACGCGCTCGGCAATCTCTGGTGGCGGATATGGCTCCAAGAGTGGTACGTCCATGGCATCGCCGCACATCAATGGCGTTGCAGCACTGATGCTCGAAGCATGCGATGTACTCACCAGTGATGAGATCAAGCAGATCATGTACGACACCGCGTTCGATCTGGGTACGTCGGGCAAAAACAACACGTACGGCTACGGCATGGTCGATGCTGAAGCAGCAGTGAATATGGCCATCGCCCAGTGCACCCTCGGCCTGCGTTTGCCCGACGGTGTGCCCAACCAGATGGATCCCGGCGTGCCCGTGTCATTCACCGTTGAGGTGATCGAGGGATCAGAAGCTGTGGTACCCGGCAGTGAAATGCTGTACTACCGCATGGATGGCGGCTCGTACCAAAGCACACTTCTCGTGCCCCAGGGCGGCGGCTTCTACACCGCGACTATTCCTGCTGCTCAGTGCGATGATGAGGTGCAGTTCTATGTTGAAATCGAAGGCGATGGCGGAAGCATTCGCACCAGCCCCAACAACGCTCCGCAGAGTGTGTACAGCGCGGTCGTCGGTGACTTCGTCACGGTGACCTATTTTGAACAGGACTTCTCCGCTGGCGCACCATCCGGCTGGACCACCAACGGTCTGTGGAACTTCACCACCGCGTGCGCGGTCACCGGGGGCAGTTGCCAGCCCGCGCAATGGGCGTACTACGGCCAGGAAGGCACATGCAACTACGAGACGTCCGGCGCCAATGCCGGTGAGATGATCTCCGCACCTATCGCAATCCCCAGCGTCCCGCCCGGCGGCACCGTCACAGTGAGCTTCTGCTACAACCTGCTCACCGAAGCGGCACAAAGCTATGACCAAGCTCGCTTTGGCGTGCAAGGTGAATCCATGGCGCTGCTTTCTGACTCGGCGAATTGGACGACGTACTCCGCCGACCTGACCGCCCATGCTGGTGAAACGGTCAACCTTCGCTGGCATTTCGACACCATCGACGGGCTGTTCAACAACTACCGCGGTTGGCAGGTGGATAATGTTGTCATCACCGTCACCGCGCTGGAGTGCACGGATCCCAAGCCGGTGTGCCCAGCAGACCTCACCGGTGATGGCGTGGTCGATGTCAGCGACTTGCACGAACTGCTCGCCGCCTGGGGCCCATGCAGCGGATGCGCTGCTGACCTTACCGGTGATGGCGTGGTCGATGTCAGCGACTTGCTTGAACTGCTCGCTGCCTGGGGTGACTGCTAAGGCACGTCACTATTGCTCACCAATTCATAACCCCGCAGGCCTAAGGGTCTGCGGGGTTTTTGCTTTATTGTGCGTTCCAACGTGTAGTCACTCAGGCGCGGCGCATCTGCTCGCGGCCGATACGATCAGCAAGAAATGGGAACATTGTCATCAGCCCAGCCATCATCCGCACGGTTACACTCGTCCACACTTCAGGCCTCGGTTTAATGAGGCACTTCACCACCGCACGAGCAACGCGTTCGGGCGGCTGTGTGAAGAACTTCGGCGCGTGATCCGGCACCATGCCCTGCTTTGCCTCGCGCCCACTGTTGCGCGCCGAGACTTCGAAGAACTCAGTGGTCGTGGTAATCGGCAGCACACTGGAGACATGAATGTTGTGTTGGCGCAGCTCGCCGCGCATCGCCCAGCAGATCTGATGCTGAGCTGCCTTGGTCGCGCAGTACGCGCCGTGCAGCGGCAGAGAAAAACGTGCCAGGCAACTGGTGCACATCAGCAGGTGGCCGGGCGAACCCAACTCGATGAGGCGCATGGATGTATCGCGCAGCAGATCAACCGCCGCAAAGAAGTTCACTTCGAACATCTTGCGCGTTTCGTCCATCGTGAACGACAACATCTCCGATTCCGCTCCGTAACCAGCGTTGGCGAACACTGCATCGAAGCGGCCATACTCAGAAGACGCTGCGTTGAGGATGTGGTTGGACATGCCCGGCTCAGCCACGTCGCCGATGACCATCACCGCCCGGCGGCTGTGCTCGCGCACGCGCTCTGCGACAGCTTCAAGGCGATCCTTCCGCCGTGCATTGAGCACGACATCCATACCCGCCTTGGCGCACTCAACAGCAGTGGCTGCACCGATACCACTGCTTGCGCCGGTGATGACGATCACACGATCAGTGAGAGGTCCTATCATGGCGATCAGTGTAGAGGGTTCCGGTGGGTTACGGCATCTCGACCTGCACCAGAATGTCATCACCTTCGACTTTGATCGGATAGGTCTGCAAGTCCTCATACGCTGGCGGGCCGGTGCACTCGCCGGTGCGAATGTCAAACGTGGCAAAGTGCAGCGGGCAGACGACCTCGTCGCCGGAGATCTCGCCATCGCACAACGACGCTTCCGCATGGGTACACGATTCCTGCGTGGCGAAATATTCGCCATCAAGGTTGTACAGCGCGATGCGATGTCCCGACGCCTGCACGCACTTCATGGACCCATCGGGAAGCTCAGAAGCAGAACACACTTTAATGAACTCAGACATGCGCACATGGTACCGCGCGTCTCCAAGCCCACCCATTGCAATGGGTGGGCATTGTGGCACCATTACGTCTGAAGAACACCGGTGCGGAATTCATCCGCGATGGGGAACGTGCTGGCGATGGTCAGGGCGTAAATCAACTCGGCTCGTGTCTTCTCCGGTTCGATGATGCGATCCACCCAGCCGCGGGCGGCGCCGTAGCGGATGTCCTGCTGCTCGGTGTAGCTTGC
>PWVT01000056.1 GCA_003562195.1 Phycisphaeraceae bacterium
CCGCAGTCGAACACCATTACAGTCGGCGATCGCGACGATCTGCTCGCGTCATCATGCACAGCCACGGACACGAACTGGCTGATTGATGAGCCGGTTGACGGCACGCCGATCCGATGTGAAGCGAAGATTCGCTACAACGCGGAGCCGGTGGCCGCTGTTGTTTCACGAACGGGCGATGATGAGTTGCGTGTGCGGTTCGATGAACCACAGCCAGCCGTCGCGCCCGGCCAGGCGGTGGTGTGTTACGTGGATGACACGGTGATCTGTGGCGGGTGGATTGCGTCCGCTACGTGACCGGGCTCCTGCCGGCAAAGGTGGGGTTTTACATGCCGAGCATTTGTGAATCGTTGTCTGATTTCTTGCGAGGTTCGCTGCTGAGGTGATGCGTGACAGGATCGTATTGATCGCGCATCTCATCGGTAACGGAACCACTCCAGAGCGCGACGCCGCTGATATAGCCAGCTCTGGCGATCATGTGTGCAGCGATTGGCGAGGTGAGGAAGAGAAAGAGGATGACCAGCCCGGCGCGTGTCGCCACGCCGATGTCGCCGAAGAAGGTGGCAACGGCAAGGATGGTGCACCCCACGCCGAGCGTGCCGGTCTTGGCCGCTGCCTGCATGCGCGTGAACAGATCGGGCATGCGGACGATGCCCAATGCGGCGATGAAACTGAAGATCGCGCCGATGAGCAGGAGAAAGCAGGTTATCAGTTCAAAGAACATGATTCGTGTCCTATGGCTTGGCGCGTTTTTCGAGATACATCGCGAAGGCGACGGTTCCGACAAAGATGACCAGCGCGACAACGATGCCCGCCCGCAGCAGCATCGGTTGTTCAGTGAGAATGGCGTACACCGCGATGACGCCGACGGCCAGGGCAGCCACCAGGTCAAGCGCGACAACACGGTCGGCTAGACTCGGCCCGCGCAGCAGACGCACCATCGCAAAGATCATCGCAATGGCGAAGATATTCAGCGTCAGCATCGCAGTGAACGGAACGATCTGGAAGCTCACCGTGAGTGTCAACGCAGCACCTCCAGAAGCGGCTTTTCGTATTGATCCTTGATCTGCTGGCGCACCGCGTCAGGATCATCCGCATCCATCACATGGACATACAGCACACGGCGATCGCTGGACAGGTCCACTGAGAATGAGCCGGGTGTCAGGGTCAGCACATTGGCGAGCAGTGTCGCTTCAAGGTCGCTCATTTCTTCCAGGGGCACTGCAAGGACTGCTGGCTTGAAGAAACTCGAAGGGGTGATGACGTGATAGGCAATGCGCAGGTTGGCTACGATGAGTTCCTTGATAAAGAAAATCGAGAAGGTTACCACCTGCCACATCTTCAAGAAATACACCGATCCACCTACAAGTGGTCGTAAGAACCAGAGTAGGAAGTAGCTGCCGACAAAGCCGACACCCAATTGGCCAATGGTGAACCCTTCGGTGATCATGGCCCAAATCAATGCCAAAAACAGATTGGCTACGAACATTCTCATGGCGATGTATCTCCATCAACGGCTGCATTCAAGGTGGCGGCTTCATCGATCGGGAACACCGCATCAACATACTGGGATGGATCCATCAACTGTGCAGCAGCCATCATCGCGACGTCGAAAATTGGTCCCGCGGCAAATCCAAACACTACGATCAACGCCGCCAGCACAACAATTGGCAGAATCATCGGCTGCAAACCGCGCTTCGCCTGATCACGCTCGTGTTCATCCAGCAACGGATACTCAGGCGGTGGAGCCCAGAACACGGCCGCCCAAATCTTCACCATCGAGAACAGCGTCAATAGGCCAGTGAACAATGCTGCGGCTGCAATCAACCAATGCTCAAGGCCGAGACTCGCACGAACGAGAACGTACTTCGCCCAAAATCCGCTTAGCGGAGGAATACCTGCCAAGGACATCGACGAGATGATGAACATGCCCGATAGCAGTGGCATGGAGACGTAGAAGCCGCCCAAGTCCTTCAAACGCCCGGTTCCACCGAGGCGCTCAACCACGCCACTGATCAGAAAGAGATTGGGCTTTACGATCAAGTGATGGACCACGAAGATGATTGTTCCTGCCAATGCTGCTTGCACGATCAATCGGGTTTCTTCGGAGTCAGAACGGCTGAGCACAGTGAACAATCCGAGGCCCATCAGCATGTAGCCGATCTGGCTGACACTGTGAAACGCCAAGATGCGTCGAAACTCATTTTGTGCTGCTGCACCAAGCACCCCGCAGACCATTCCAAAACCCGCAGCGACGAGGATGATCATGTGGATCGTCCCTGGATCATGCACGAAGATAAGCGTAAAGACGCGCAGCAAACTGTACACACCAACCTTTGTCAGCAACGCGGCGAAGATGGCCGTAACTGCCGGTGGTGGCGTGTGATACGACGCGGGCAGCCAGAAGAACAGTGGGAACATCGCCGCTTTCACACCAAAAGCAACGAGAAACAGCATCGAAAGAGCCGTCAGGAGGGGGCCTTCAATTTCAGTAACCTTGTCGGCGAGATCGGCCATGTTCAACGTACCGGTCATGCCGTAGAGAATGCCGACTCCGGCAAGAAACATGGCCGAGGAGATCAGGTTCAATGTGACATACTTGATTGCCCCTTCCATTTGCCCGCGTTCGCCGCCGAGTGTGAGCAGCACGAACGACGCCATGAGCATGATTTCGAAGAACACGTACAGATTAAACATGTCCCCGGTGAGAAACGCCCCACACACACCCATGAGCAGCAGTTGCAACAGTGGGTGATAGCCGAACGCCTCGCGGCGAACATCGATATCTGTCAGCGAATAGATGGCAACCACCAGCCCCATCATCGATGCGGCGGTCACCATGATCGCGCTGAGAAGATCAGCGACAAACGTGATGCCGAAAGGTGCGGCGTACCCGCCCATTTCCAGCACCGCGATGCCGTTGCAATAAATCAACACGAGCAGCACAAATCCGCCAATGGTCATGCCAGCCATGCTTGCAAGATTCAAGATGCGTTGCGCACGGCGTTTGCGCCACAGCACCAGCATCAGTGATGCGCATACGAGCGGCAGCAGAACAGGTAGGACGAGGATTACGTTCATGTATCAGTCGCCCTCATTTCGTCCAGGTCATCCGTACCAATGACTTGGTAGGCACGGTGAAAGAGTGCGAGTGTGAAAGCGATAACGCCGAATCCAATTACGATGGCTGTTAGGATCAATGCCTGTGGCAGAGGGTCGGCAAAGTCGCCGACCGGTTGAGCCTCACCCGGTGGGACAAGCGGTGCATGCTTACTGCGCAACCCCGCAGCAGTGAAGATCAGCAGATTTGCAGCTTGGCTCAGCAGCACCAAGCCAATGACCAGTTTCACCAGGTTACGGCGCATCATCAGGTACAGCCCAGCGGCGTACAGCGAACCAATGACAATGGCCAAGACCGGTTCCATGTGTTTACTCCTCCGCCAAGTGAAAGACGAGCATCAACGTGACGCCGACGACAACGAGATACACACCAATATCAAAGAGCAGTGGCGTGCCGAGTTTCACGTCTGCAACGCCTGGCACGTTAAGCGTCACCCATTGCGTGGCTAGAAAAGGATCGCCCACCAGCATGCTGATGATTCCCGCGCCAGTGGCCAGAAGCAGACCAACACCGATCAGCGTGATGTGATCTGCACGAAGCATTGCCCGCGCCGACTTGACGTCGTAGGCAATGGCATACAACGCAAATGCCGTCGCTGCCAGAAGCCCACCAATGAATCCGCCACCCGGTTCATCATGCCCGCGCAGCAGGAGAAAGATCGAAAAGAGGATGATGATCGGAAACAGGTATCGCGTTGCCGATCGGAGGATGATTGATCTCATACCTTTTCCCCCTTCGATCGTGACTTCAGTTTCAATAGCGCGAGTACACCAATAGCAGAGATCATCAACACAACGATCTCACCCAGCGTGTCCATCGCGCGAAAGTCAACCAGAATCACGTTGACGATGTTCCGTCCGTGGCCGAGATCAACACTGTGAGCTGAGTGAAAGTCAGAGACTTTCTCTCTCGGCTCAATGCCAGTGGCAAGAAGCACCATGATGGTCATCATCACACCTGCTGTAACCGATACGAACAGGTCCCGCATGCGCTCGCGCGGCCGTGATATCTTGGGAAACTCAGGCAGGTGATAGAACACGAGCACGAACAAGATGACTGTCAAGGTCTCGATCAGAAATTGCGTAATTGCCAGATCCGGCGCACCGAAGATGATGTAAAGCAACGCAACGCCGTATCCGACCACGCCCAACGCCGCAATGGCGGTAAGACGGGATTTGGAATGCACTGCCCCATATGTGCCTGTCAGAATCAGCCCCGCAACAATCAGCGTGTACAGGTTTTCATACAGCAGATGGCCCCATTGGTCCGTAGGCGGAATCTCCGGAATGATTGAAAACTCGCTGATCTGAAACAGTGAGTATGAAACCAAACCGACTGTTGTGGCAACGGTGAGCATCAGGTACATGCGCAGATAGCCGCTTTGAAGAATGCGCGTCTGCAATGATGCAAAGTCAAGCATTCCCGCAAGTGCCTTCTCGTACCACATGGCTGGGCCAATGCGAAGCAGAAAATCTACCTTGCCCAGAACGGCCATGATGTAACGATGGCCGAAGTACGCCAGCACTCCAACGCTCAAAACAATCGTGCCGAGAATCAGTGCTGCATTGATACCGTGCCACAAGGTCAGTTTCAGTTCGACCGGTTCATCAAGTCCGAGCACAGATGCGACGACCGGTGCAATCAACGGTTCGCCAAGCGCTGCGGGAAGAAGTCCGATCAGTAGACCGGTTATCGCCAGAAGGGCGGGGCCGATCCACATGGGAAACGGCGCTTCGTGGGCGTGTTTGGGCGTCTCTTTGGCGTGACCGAAAAAAGGTCGCAATGCGACAAGGCATGAGACAATGACGAATAAGATGCCAGTGATCACCGTGGCACCTGTCATCACACCAACCAGCGACGGTTGGGCAAGGGTGGCTTCGAAGAGCAACTCCTTGCCCAAGAATCCGAAGAACGGCGGGAAGCCGGCCATTGACAACGCGGCCAAGACCCCGGCAATTGCTGTCAGGGGCATTGCCTTACTCAAACCACCGAGTTTTGTGACGTCCTTTTCACCGGTCTCATGCGTGATCGTGCCCGCGACGAGAAACAGTGTGGCCTTGTAGAGGGCATGACCGAGCAGGAACACGCCAAATGCCTTTGCAGCATAAATGCTCAACTCGGCATCCCCTGGTGCACCGCTTGCGCCAAGCCCGAGGAGGAAGGTAAGCACACCCAAGGCACTGATGGTCGAATACGCAAGGATCCGTTTCAGATAAACCTGCTGGATGGCAAGGTAGGCGCCGATGACCATGGTTGTCCCACCGAAAATGCTCAGCAAAATCATCCACAATTCAGTCCCACCCATTGCTGGACTGACGCGCGCCATCAGGTAGATGCCTGCCTTGACCATGGTGGATGAATGCAGGTATGCACTGACCGGAGTAGGTGCTTCCATGGCGTTCGGAAGCCAGAAGTGGAATGGGAACTGTGCAGACTTCGTAAATGCACCCGCAAGTAGCAGCAACAGAATCGGCACATACAACGCGTGTTCGCGGAATACATCACCACTGTTTAGCAGTGTGGAAAGTTCCATTGATCCGCCAACCGACGCCATGAGAATCAGCCCAGCCAGAAGCGCGAGCCCGCCGCCGCCGGTCACCAGCAGCGCTTGCAACGCCGAATCTCGCGCAACTTTTCGATGGTGGTCGAAGCCGATGAGAAAATACGATGTGATGCTCGTCAGTTCCCAGAAGATGAACATGCTGATGATGTTGTCAGCAAGCACCAGACCCAGCATCGCCGCCTTGAATGCGATTAGCCAAGCGAAGAATCGCCCACGAAACTCGTGACCGTGGAGATACGTTCCTGCGTAGAAAATGATTAGCGTGCCGATCCCGGTAATCAGTAGTGCAAAGAGCAGACTCAGGCCGTCGAGATAGAACGAGAGTCGGACGCCCAATGACTCCGCCCATGTCCACTGCTCATGAAAGACTTCTCCATCAGCAATCCTGCCGATGAAGGTCAGGAAATACGCGAACATCCCCAGGGGCACAGTAGCAAGGACCGCCCCGGCACCACGACCGACAACACGCTGCAACCACGGCGCGAGGCAGGCAAGCACGAAACCAGAGATGACGGAAAGCAGCATTCGGGGGAACTCACCGGCGGACCATGGTTTACAGGCGAGGATCCTACCATATTTCGCAATCACTCGGACAACCGTATATTGCGATGAGCCGAATGCTTGCCACTACATTTTGTATTTTCACCGCGCGTCTATGCAGATGGAGACCTTGGAACTGATCAGACCTAGGACAACATCGGTCCGAGCATCGTCAAAAGTTGAGCACGATTTGCTGTGCGTGGTGGCCCCGGAGGAAGATGGTTTACATGTTACGCTAGTGTGATGAGCACGTTCGACTGGTCTTTGCCTCATTCCTCGCAGCGCATGCCGACCCTGGCCAGGCAGGCCGTAGCGACCTCGCAACCACTGGCAGCTCAGGCCGGACTCCACATGTTGTACGAAGGGGGGAATGCAGTTGATGCCGCATTGGCTGCTGCGATTGCACTTACAGTGGTTGAACCGACGAGTAATGGGATTGGTTCAGATGCATTTGCACTCTTGTGGGCCGATGGTGAACTCCACGGCTTGAACGCTTCCGGTCGGTCGCCCGCAGCCATGACGCTTGATCACTTTGCCGGGCGTGATGCTATTCCGCTCCATGGCTGGGATGCCGTCACCGTGCCAGGTGCGGTGTCTGCATGGGTGCAATTGCACCAGCGATTCGGTTCATTACCATTCGAGCGGTTGTTTGAGCCAGCGATCCATTACGCCGAGGCCGGATTTCTGGTTTCACCACAAACCGCTGACGCTTGGCAGCAAGCAACATCCACGTTTGCAAATTACACCGACTGGATGTGCACATTTACACGATCGGGGCGCGCGCCGAGTGCGGGAGAGCTTGTCACATTCCCCGACCATGCGGCTACGCTTCGAGAGATTGCGGAAAGTAATGGGGAGGCGTTCTACCAAGGCGCTTTAGCCGTGCGAATTGAACAAGCTGCGCAGGCATCAGGTGCACTTCTGACTCGGCTTGACATGTTGGCGCACACTACGGATTGGGTCAAGCCGATCAGTATCGACTACCGCGATTATCAACTGCACGAACTGCCTCCGAATGGGCAAGGGATAGCAGCTTTGCTCATGCTCGGCATTTTGCGGCATATCGACATGGCCGCACACGATGTGGATTCAGCACAATCTGTTCATCTGCAAATTGAAGCGATGAAACTTGCGTTCGCAGATGCGAAGCGTTTCGTGGCAGATCCACTCGCAATGGACGCTACGAGTAACGCGCTGCTGGATGATGCATATCTGAAGCAGCGTGCTGCATTGATTTGCCACGACAGGGCCAGCGACTTCCGTCATGGCAAGCCGCAGCAGGGTGGAACGGTGTATTTAGCTGCAGCCGACATCTCGGGCATGATGGTTTCGTTTATTCAGTCCAACTACATGGGATTTGGTTCAGGTATTGTCATACCCGGTACTGGTATCGCTATGCAAAACCGTGGGGCGAATTTCTCACTGGTGTCGGATCACCCGAATGTGGTTGGACCACACAAGCGACCATATCACACAATCATTCCCGGGTTCGTGACACGGAACGGCCAGCCATTTATGGCGTTCGGGGTCATGGGTGGATTCATGCAGCCGCAAGGGCACGCGCAGGTCATGGTGCGGCTTGCGGATTACAATCAGAACCCACAAGCTGCACTGGATGCGCCGAGATGGCGAGTCGACGATGGCATGAATGTTTCGATGGAGCCGGGATTCAACCCAAACGTCTATGACTCTCTGCGATCTATGGGTCATGACGTGACGGGAGCTTCATCGCGAACAGTGGCACATGGAGGCGGCCAGGCGATCGCCAAACTCGCTGATGGATACTTTGCCGCTAGTGATCAACGTCGTGATGGCATGGCGGTTGGCTACTAGTCGACTCACATCGACGATGCACGATCCCATCGCTCGGTGATGCTGCCCAGTTCATCAGACAGGTTCAAGGTCGCAACTGTGTCACGAAGTTGGTGAAGATCCTCAGAGTCGAGCGGACCTTGGGCAATACGGGTGAGTACAGATTCGGCTGCAAAAACTGCCGGGCGGTCAGCCGGTTGCAGGCGATCGCGCGCTTCAGTCAATCGAGGAAGGATGTTGTCCACTTCAACTACACGGCGGACGTGCTCGACATCCGCAAACGTATTTGGATCTGCACCAAGCAGTAAATCCATAAGAATC
>PWVT01000071.1 GCA_003562195.1 Phycisphaeraceae bacterium
CAAGGCCAAGCAGTTGATGGAGTATTACTGGGAGTCGATCGACCAGTGCGTGCGGCCGGAGGTGATTCTCAAGGCGCTTGGCGATGCGGGTTTGAAGGACGCTTCGCGTGAAGGTTCGATGGGATTTCTGGCTGAGTACATTGCTGTTGCGCCTTAAGCGTCGTGCATTGATGTTTCAATTGCAAATCGTGCAGCGACAGAACGCTCTTGCGGTACACTGGCACATCATCGCACACCGGTTCATTGGCATGCACTGGTGGATTCATACGACTCGTGGAAACGCACAATGAAGATTTTTAGAGTAAGCGGTTATGCGCAAGCGGCTCTGTGCTTCGGCATCACGATGGCTGGTGTCGTTGCGACGCATGTGCATGCGATGGATACGCATCATTGCATCAGTGATGGATACATGAATCATGATGCACTTGCTGAGCGCGTACATCAGCTTGCAGCGTCATTTGACCAATGTCACATCGAGATCATCGGTCGATCCATTGAAGAGCGTGCGATCTTTGCACTGACACTCACAGACGACCTCTCCGAAGCGCAGCAGCGACCGGCACTGTTGATTACTGCCGGGTTGGATGGCCGGCACTGGGTCGGCTCGGAAACCGCCGTGCGCGTTGCGGAGCGTTTGCTAGAAGATCATTCAGCTCTTCTTGAGAGCATGACCGTGTACATCATCCCACGTGCAAATCCGGATGGCGCAGAGCGAAACCTCGGTTCGATCAACTACGGTCACAAGGGCAATTTGCGTCCAGTGGATATGGATCGAGATGGCGAAGTGAACGAGGATGGTCCGAACGATCTCAACGGGGATGGTGTGATCACGATGATGCGGCGCCTCAAGCCGACGCTTGATGATCCACCGACGCATTTGCCAGACCCGAATGAGCCGAGATTACTGAAGACACCCAACCGAGCCAAGGGTGAAGTTGCCATCTATTCGATATACATCGAAGGCATCGATGAAGATGGTGATGGCCAGATCGCTGAGGACGGTCCCGGCGAGGTTGATCTGGACCGCAACTTTCCACATCTCTACCCCGAGCATGCTACAGGCGCAGGTCTTCACCAGATCAGCGAGCCGGAAACGCGTGCCCTGGCTGAGTTTGTTGTACAGCATCGCAATATCGTTGCGTCAATCACCTACGGTCGCCATGACAACATGATCAATACGCCGGATCATCGCCGCATGGATGTCACCGGCCGAACCCCAGTTGGGATCCATGCCGATGACAGACAGCTTTATGAGGATCTTGGTGAACTGTACAAGGAGAGTACCGGCCAGACACGTGCACCGCAGGAAGATGTCGCTGGCAGCTTTCATGCTTGGCTATACGCTCATCGTGGCATACCAAGCATCGCCACAGTGGTGTGGGGTCGTCCAGATGTGGAAGACGCGCCTGGAGACGATGAGCATGGAGAAGACGGCGATTACGACGTTGAAGACGCTTCACGCGACCCAATCAGCGGCACATGGACGGGCACGGTCGATTTGTCGGCGATGCAGGAGATGGCTGAAGGTGTCCCCGGCGAACTGCCAATCACGCTCCACTTGGTCCATGAGGACGACGGGGTGACTGGTGAGCTTGCGAGTGACATGGGGACAATCGACGTAGGAGGTACCTATGACGAACCTGAATCGACGCTGGTCCTCACCGGCGATGCCGGTGACTATGGTGCAATCGATATGGAACTGACCATTACGGAGAACGTGCTGCGTGGTCAGGCGCGGTCCATGGGTATGTCCATGGCGGTGAACGTTCGGCGCGAAGCGTTTGCCGAAGAGTCGACTGAGTCGCAAGAGGCGCATCGCCGCGATGGTCAGCCGGCCGATGCAGAAGCGGCAGCGTGGCTGGCGTACTCCGATTCTCTTGGCGGCATTGGTTTTGTCGAATGGCAACTGTTTGACCATCCGCAGCTCGGGCCAGTCGAAATTGGTGGTTTTGTGCCAGGTTTTAAGATGAATCCGCCTGCGGGCGAACTTGATGAACTAGCTGACAAGCAAACGGCGTTTGTCGTGAACGTGATCGACCGGCGCCCCAAGTTGCACTTCGTCGGCCCGGAAGTAAAGCGTTTAGGACCAGGCCTGTACGAAGTGCGATTGGGCATGATCAACGATGGGTGGCTGCCGACTATGACAGCGATGGGACAGCGTGCTCGGATAAGCTTGCCCGTTGTTCTCCGACTGTCCACAGAGTTGGATCAGATTGTCTCCGGCGCGAGAATCAATCGCGCGTGGGGCGTTGAGGGCCAATCTGGTCGGTACGACACACACTGGATTCTGCGAGAATCAGCGGACACGATCATCGAGATCGAACTTCTCAATCACCAACTCGGCGACTTTCTGCTGACGTTTCCACTTCGCGAAGATACCGAACTTTCCATGACTGATCTGCCGGAGGATCGACGATGAACTGCCGCACTTTGTTTCTTGCCGTGATGATGATGTTTGTGTTGACGGCTCCGGCTGTTGGACAACAACAGATTGATTCTCGTGTCGATATTGCTTGGAATCGTTACTACACCTTTGAGCAGGTGGAAGAAATCCTGCACAAATTGGTTGAGGTGTACCCGGAACTGCTCACGTTGGAGTCGATTGGCCAGTCCGAGCAGGGGCGTGAGCTTTGGCTGGTGACGCTCAATAATCCAGAAACCGGCGACCACACTGAGAAGCCCGCAATGTGGATCGATGGGTCAATTCACCCCAATGAGATTCAAGCCACTGAGGTCACACTGTATTCCATCTGGTATCTGGTGAGTGCGTACGACCAGGTGAAGCCGCTGACGGAGTTGGTTGACCGCGTTGCGTTCTACTTTGTGCCCGTGATGAATCCGGATGGCCGGGTTGCATGGTTTGAAGGGCCGGCCAATCCACACATGTATCGCACCGGACTTCGGCCGACAGATCTGGACTTTGACGGCCGAAAAGACGAAGACGGGCCTGAAGATCTGACAGAGACGGGCAGTATTAACGTCATGTGGCGCCGAGATCCACATGGAACACATCGTCGCAATCAGCAGGACCCGCGCATCTTTGAACGAGTCGAACCAGGGGAGAAGGGCGAGTGGTCTTTCGCTGGCTGGGAAGGTGTTGATGCCGATGGAGATGGGAGAATCAATGAAGACGGCCCCGGTGGGTATGACATGAACCGAAACCTGCCCAGCGGCTGGCAACCGAATCACGTACAGCGCGGGGCAGGTGACTACCCCTTCAGCTACCCAGAAACGCGCGCCATGGGCGAGTTTCTCTATGCCCATCCCAATGTTGCTGCTGGACAGAGCTACCACAACACAGGAGGCATGTTGCTTCGTGGCCCCGGTGCGGCTTTTCGCAGCGATCAGTATCCTCGTGCGGATATCCTCGTGTACGACCGGCTCGGTGAGGCAGGGGAGGAGATGTTGCCGCACTACAATTACTGGGTCATCCACGCAGATCTCTACACGGTGCACGGTGGATTTGTAACGTGGATGCATGAAGGGTTGGGCGTCATCAGCTTCACCAACGAACTGTGGACCGATCGCAATATTCTTCGACGTGACGGGCGGCTCTCACCCGAGCAGCGCATGCGTTGGGAAGATCGTGTGCTGTTTGGGCAGACGTTTGATGATTTTGTCGAATACGACCACCCTGATCTTGGTGAAGTGCTCATCGGTGGAGGCACAAAGTTCTCCAGCCGAACACCGCCGCCGTTCATGCTTGAAGAAGAGTGCCATCGTAACTTCGCGTTCACGATGTATCACGCGATGCACATGCCGGAACTCCGATTCAGCTTCATTGATATAAAATCCGTTGGAGACGATCTGTGGCAGATTACAGTCGAGGTCGAAAACAAACGCATCATCCCGACCCGCACAGGCGTAGCGCAGATGAACGGCATCGGCTTGCCCGATCGCATGGTCATCGCCGGTGAGGATATTGAGATTGTCGCTGGTGGCACAATGGATCACCGGTTTGATCGTCAGATGTCACCCGTTTCTCACCGCCCACACATGATTCTCAATGAACGTGGTGTGCCGAGTCAGGGATATCGTGTGTTTCGCTTTTTCGTTCATGGATCGGGGGGGAGTGAACTGACTCTTCGCTACAACGCGGATAAAGCCATGGACCTTGAGCAGATTATTCCGCTTGAAGTGACCGGTGCAAAGACAGAGGAAGCCGAACATGAATGATGTTGCACAGTGAGCGCGCTGGAGTTGAGTACAAGCGTGCGAACCAATTCATTCCCGCGCGTAAAAAAAGCCCCGGAGTTGAATCCGGGGGCTTTTGTGTATGTGATTGGATTGAAATGGTATAGGTTCATTCTCGGGCGGCGTGCCGTTCATCAGTACTGGCGGTTCCAAGTGCTCGGGCCTGCAGGATCAGCAACGCGGTTTCGAGCTGCGGGTCCATCCCTTTCGTGAGCGTGTCGTTGATATCAGGCCGTTCCGGCGAGAGTGGGTCGGGATTGCCATCTTCGTCATCCGGAATGATGTCCGCCTGCTGACGGACTTGATACCACTGCTCGAACTGTGATGGCGTCATGGTCACTTCGATATCAGGATCCACGCCCCACACATCGGCACCGGGTCGGCGATGCACCAAGCGGCCACGATCTTCACCCGGTGCAGCGGGAAGCCGGTAGTACTGTGTCGTGAGCTTGAGGGCCGCATTATTCGCGACTTGGTGGACAGTCTGCACACTTCCCTTGCCATAGGTCCGTTCACCGACGATGATTGCGGCGCCATGTGCCTGCAGTGCACCCGCTACGATTTCGCTGCCGCTGGCTGATCCCTTGTTGATCAGCACCACGGTGGGTACGCCTGCCAGTTCGGCCATTGACCCGCGAGCAGGCTGATCTGGCCACGCGCGAATTCCATCCTTGTTCTCACCCGAAACGATCACGCCACTTCGCAGGAACAGGTTACTGATCTGCACAGCCGAGGTGAGCAGGCCACCTGGGTTATACCGGAGGTCCAGGACCAAACCATTTGCGCCCCCACTGGCGTTGATCTCATTCCACGCTTTGCGTAGATCACTGTACGTGTCTTCGTTGAAAGAACTCAGGCGGACGTACGCAATTCGATTTGCATCGTCGAGGTACCAATCCCATTGCGGGTCTCCCTCGTCAGTAAGTCCGGTTTTCCACCAACCTTTGACAGAAAGCATCCGGATGGTGTCTCGCACAATCTCGAACTCCAATACGTCCTGCTCGCCCTCCCGGCGAATGCCCAATTTGACCGGCACACCCTTGGGCCCAGTAATCTCGTCCACTGCGTCGTTCAGACTCCAGCCTACCGTTGACTCACCGTTGACCTGTGCGATGACATCTTCTGGTTTGATTCCGGCAAAGTATGCGGGTGTTCCTTCCAGTGGATTGATCACGACGATCTCACGCATTTCATTGTGCCGAATCAGGATGCCCACACCAACGAAATTGCCCTCTGTGGCCTGACGAAAGCGACGCAAGTTGTCAGGCCAGATGATTTCAGAGAACTGGTCCAGACGGGTCATGGCGCCGTCGCCGAACTCACGAAAGATCATTGCATTGGGAAGCTTGACCGTGCGTTCGTTGGCTTGAATGAGTCGATCCAACAGCCGATTCGTCGCCCATCCATCGAGATTGCGATCAGACACACTGGCAAGATCACGTAGCTCCTTGTCTATCTGCGCGACAAATCGGCGCACGAGCGCCGGGTCATCGAGAGATGGGAAGGTTTCACTTAGCATGTCGGTGGTGATAACCAACCGCAATGCTTCCAACCCGCCAACGAGCATTGGGCGCCAGCCCTCGCCTTCGATGTGCTCATTCGCAGCCGTTCGCAGCGAACCGGTGAGCATGCGATGGTCGATGCCACGTAAACGGTCATCAAGATCCACAGCGTTTCCGGGATTGAAATCCTGCAGTGGCTCTTCACCAAGCCGTTTCAGGTTCGCACTACGCAGCTCGTGGAGCTTCCTCGGTGCGTATCGTGAAAGCAACGCCACACGCCGGTTTACCTGCTCAAGCTGTTCGTCGTACAGCTCATACTGGTCATGCATGTTGGTGTCGTCGTAGAGCGTTCGCAGACGAAAGAGCAATTCCTGGGCGCGAAGCCAATCGCCACTTTCCTTGACCCTCGGGATTTCCTGCTGCGCCCATTCGATCAGTTCAGCAATATCAGGTTCATCCAGAGCAGCGTCAAGATCATCTGACAACGTCTGCGCTTCGACTGCGGATCGCAGGGCCTTGGAGAGATCCCGAGCATCCAGATGCTCACGCATCTCTGAAAGCGCCCTTTCACGGGCTTCCGCCTGTTCGTTCAAGGATCGCTCGCGATTGATTTCCCGTTGCTCAAGTGACTCGCGGAAGCGTTCGGCCTGGCTACGCGGAGCGTCGTCGATCGGTGCAATCCCGAGTTGCTGCTCCAGCCCAACGCGATCGCCTCGCAGGGCAGTTTGCCAAACCTGTTCGGCCCATTGCTTGACCGAATCATCCAGTTCAGATGTGGCCGCATAACTGGCCGGCGTGGCGAGGAGCACCGGAGCGCATGCGATCGCGCTAAGAAGCATCAAGCGACGAATGGGGCTTGGTCTGTTCATGTTGATTGCTGCCTGTCCTTGAATATGTTTATCGGAGCTGGCCGGTAGAGATGCGAACACAACTCCCAATGAGCATCGGCACTTGCCGATGCGCCCTTCACGGCGTTCAGCCGGTTCCCATCCGACTCAACAAGAGTACGATGTTCATACCGGTATTGTTGGTCCAAGTTGACACGAATCCACCTTCGTCAACCCAAAGCCACGGTTTTGCCCACATGGTGCTGATCACAAATCAGCGTGGATTCTGGATTTTCACGTCTATTTTGTAGAGGCGATGGCCCATGACGCTCTTCTATGACCAATATTCTCTTCGTATATGCATAGACGGTGGTGTTCACCTGCTCGCCACATCTCCAGTCAATCGAGGTATCGCTCTTCTGTTGATGTTGACACTGTCGTTGGGGATCTTCTTTTTTGGTGTCGTGATTCTGAATATCGCCCGACGCAAACGAAGGGCTGGAGAGCGAGCTGCTGTGGAGGCCAAACGCGATGCACAGGTCAAGCATGCTGCCGACCCTTGGTATGAGGCAGGCCGTCGCACGAGTGAAGATCAGCAGGAAGACAATGACACGCCGAATAAGTGAGGCGTCACTCGCTTTGGCTGAACGCATCAGCCAGAGCTCGCGTCTCCGGCGCGTCGGGTTCTGTGAGGCGAGCTTCGCGTAGTAGTAGCCACGCCTTTTCTCGTTGTCCATCAAGCAAGAAAGCATGCCCTGCATGGATGGCCGCGAGCCAGGCACGCGCATCACGAGGCCGTGCTTCGTGGACATGCATCCAGACGGCAGCAACCCGATCATGCTTGTCCTCAGCCGCGTAGGCCGCCGCAAGCTCTTCTGCAACAAACCACCGGCTGCGTTCTTGTGGAGTCAACGGTACAAGCAGTTGTAGCGCAGCGTGGGCATCGCCCTGTTTTCGATAGATCGATGCTTCAATGACACGAAACGAAACATCACCGGGGCGGATTTCACGGGCCTCAGCAATATGGGTCAATGCATCACCATACCGCCCTTGCTGCACAGCGACATTCGCCAATGAAGCATGAGCCAGCGGCTCATCTGGATCAATATTCAACACGTGCTGCAATGCGTCTTTGGCCTCTGCATACTCGCCGCGTTCAATGTAAATCTGGGCAGCGAAGAAATGGGGTTTCGGGTCGGTGGGATTGAGCTGCCGGGCCGCGTTGTAGTGCGTCAGCGCATCCTCTTGCCGCCCCGCGACCTGGGCAACTTCGCCGGCGCTTTGCTGTAAACCCGCGGAATGGGGCTGAAGTTCAACCAGTGCGTAGTAGCGTTCGTAGGCCTCATTGAAGTGCTGCGCTGACCGGCGGGGATTCCCTGCTTCGCGAGCGTCGGCAGCTTTGGCCATGAGGAGCTGTCCGTGCAACTCCAGGGCGTGAGGTTGATCGGGCACACGGTCGAGCAATCGCAGCAAAATTGCCTCTGCCTTGGCAAGATCACGGGTGTGGAAGTAGTCCTCGGCAGCGGCAAGTGACGTCTCGATCGCCTCCGCGCTGACGATCGGCCGCGATGCTGTGCGAGCATCATCGCTCTCACCTGCAGCGGTACCGTCGCGATCCGCGTCGCAGGAAACGAGCATCAGGCCCGTGAACGCAATGACAATGAGTATGATGGAATGCTTCATGATTCAGACAGAACTGCCGAAATCCTACACCCCCGACG
>PWVT01000017.1 GCA_003562195.1 Phycisphaeraceae bacterium
CACCGACAATCAGATCGCCGTTGTAGCTGGTGATCGCCCAGATGACGCTGTCAGGTGGCAAGTTGCTGTTCCCAACCGATTCCCACGTACCACACTGCGCCATGCCGCTCCTCGCGACGATGGCCAGTGAAACAATCGCGAGCAGCCGGAGCCAGATTTTGCCATTCATAGAATTCATGCTTTCATCTCTCTGAGTTGAGCCGTGGGACGCTGCAAAACGAACAGGTTGCTCCGTTCAGCCGCGTCATGGCTTACAATTCTGTCGATCCAATCGCCTCCAAAAGAAGACGCGACGCAGCGCAGAGACAGCGGCCAACTTTTTTCAAGTTTTGACGAAATGAACCTCTGATGGCTCCTTCTGAACCCAGTGGTGATGATCTCACCCGAGTGCTCCATGCAGTCAGTGACGGTGACCAGGAAGCCATGAACCGCCTTTTGGAGGCCGTGTACGCTGATTTACACCGCATGTGCCGCAAACGACTTGAGGATGGTGCGGCTCGGCATCCGGTGCAGGCGACTGAACTGGTCCACGAGGTCTATTTGCGTCTGATCGACCAGACGCGCGTCAACTGGCAGAATCGCGCACAGTTCTTTGCAGTCGCAGCACGAATTATTCGCCGAACGCTGATTGACCAGATTCGCGCTTCCCGACGGCTGAAACGAGGTGGGGACCGGAACCATGTGCCGGTGGCCGCAACGCTGGCTGGAGAAGATGGGGGGCAAATCGATCTTCTGGAACTTGAAGAAGCCCTCACGGAACTGGCGAAGATCAATCAACAAGCGGTGGAAATTGTTGAAATGCGATTTTTCGCTGGGCAGACACATGAAGACATCGCTCATGTGCTGGGATTATCAGAACGCACAGTCCGTCGGCAATGGTCGTTTGCAAAGGCATGGCTGTACCGACGCATGGGTGGCGATCAGACCAACCCGCCCATGTAAATTGTGACTTGAATTGAGGCCCCTTCAGGTACAATCGGCATGCATTGCCTGTCGCTGAGGTGCGGCGCGTCGCCTGGAGATTTAGATCAAATGAGCCCTGATCGTGCTGCACGCGTCATGGAGCTGCTCAACGACGCGCTCGACCGCAAACCGTCACAACGAGGTGCGTTTCTCGCTCAAGCATGTGGCGATGATGTTGCACTGCGCGAGGAAGTGCAATCGCTGATCACAGCACATGAGCGATCTGGTTCCTTTCTAGATTCGCCCATTGTGCCGAATGAACCCGCCGCAGCCCGTTCGCATATCGGCCGACGCATCGGGCGTTACCTCGTGCACGAGTTATTGGCCGTGGGCGGCATGGGCGTGGTGTATCGTGCTGAGCAGGACCAGCCCAAGCGCACAGTTGCGCTGAAGTTGCTCCGGCCGGGACTGGCGTCGCCGCGTTTACTCAAGCGGTTTGACCATGAAGCTGAGATTCTCGGCCGACTGAATCATCCCGGCATCGCCAAGATCATCGAAGCAGGCACCTTCGAGGCGGATGATGATGTGCAGGCGTACTTTGCCATGGAGTACATTGAGGGTCAGCCACTTCATGAGCACGTGGCTGATCGGCAGTTCGACAGGTCTGCGTTACTCACCATCATGATCGGCATCTGCGATGCGGTGCAGCACGCGCACGTCAACGGGATTGTGCATCGCGATCTCAAACCTTCCAATGTGCTCATTGATCAGACCGGCTCACCGCGAATTCTCGATTTCGGTGTGGCGCGGCTGACCGAGGCCGACACCTCGCGCATGACCATGGTCACGGAGACCGGCCAATTGCTGGGGACGTTGGCCTACATGAGTCCCGAACAGGTCACAGGGCTGCCCAATGAGATTGATGTGCGATCGGATGTGTATTCGCTGGGGGTGCTGGCGTATGAGTTGCTGACGGGTCAAGTGCCGCATGATGTTGCGAACAAGAGCATTTTCGAGGCGGCGCGCATTATTCGCGAAGAACCGCCGCCGCGCATTCATGTTGGTGACATGCTCCGCGGCGACCTGGAAACGGTCGTGTTCAAAGCGATGGCCAAGGAGAAGCAGAGAAGATATCAATCTGCAGGCGAACTGAGTGAGGACCTTCGTCGCTTTCTGCACAATGAACCCATCCTCGCCCGCACGCCAAGCACGTTTTATTTGATGCGAACTTTTGCGCGACGCAACCGCACATTGGTGGGTGCCGCCGCCGCAGTTGTTCTCGCGCTGGTGCTTGGTCTGATCGGCACGATGTACTGGCTCAACCAAGCCATCGACGCGCAGCGACTTGCGGAGCGAGAAGCGGATCGAGCGATCGCAGCCGAGCGCGATGTACAACAGCGGCTTGAAGACCTTGAGCGCGTTGCATCATTTCAGGAAGGCATCCTGGAAGGGATCGATCCGCAGATCTTCGGGGCGACCGTTCGTGAACTGCTGATCGAGAACATTGACAGCGAGGCGTTGCCGCAAGAATTCGCGTTTACCAACTTCACCAATATCGGCCGTGACCTTGTGCGGGCCAGTTTTCTTGAGCCGGCGGTTGATGCTGCCCGGTTACGATTTTCAGATCAGCCTTTGGTCCATGCTCGCCTGTTGCACCAGTTGGCACTGTCGTTTCGCAATCTCGGTTTCCCCGAAATCGCAGTGGAACTGGCTCGAGAAGCGCTGGACACGCGCCGCAGTGAACTTGGCGAGGCCCATCGTGATGTCTTATCAACCATGAGCGATCTCGCCACCTACCTTCGCCTGGTGCCCAAGGCAGACGAAGCGCTGCAGTGGTATCAGCTTGCCTATGAGGGCTATCGATCCACCGTTGGGCCTCATCACGAGGACACCATCCTCACATATGCGCTACTTGGGTTGACGCTGGTCGAGATGGGAGACCACGAACAGGCGCAGCCCATTTTGGACGACGCAGTTCAGCATGCGGAAACACATCTCGGCGAGATGCATCCTGTGACGATTCGCGCGTATTCGATTTTTGCAACGAATGCGTTTGTACAGGGCGACTACGTTCAGGCAGAACACTTTCGCCGGCGTGCGCTGGAGACCAGCCGCGAGGTGCATGGGCCTGATCATACGTACACGGTTGGACATGCTCATTATCTGGCGCAAACAGCGAGAGCATTGGGGCAATTCGATGAAGCAGAGAGGTTGTATCGAGAGGTTGTCGATCACCGCCGGGCGGCACTTGGTGATAGTCACGAGACGACGTTGGCAAGCATGATCTCACTGGCATCAGTACTCCGCGCGAAGGGAGATTTTCAATCAGCCAAGACAATTATTCAAAAGTGCGTGGCACTTTCACGCGCCTCGCTCGGTGAAGATCACGGACATACGCTCCAAATGCGTCACAGTTATGCGGATATCCTGTTGCAACTCGGGCAGACACAGGACGCAGCGGATGAGTATGAGTCCTTGTTGCCCGACATGAACCGCGTGCTTGGGACGCATCACAGCCGATCCATCACAACGGCTTACTTTCTCGCAGTAACACTACAGAACCTCGGTCGGATGAGTGAGGCCGAGCAGTATCTGAAACAGGCGTTGGAAGGTCGGCGACAGGTGCATGGTGAGCAGCATCCGCAGACACTCATCACGATGACGGCAATGGGTGATCTTCTCCGGGAACTCGGCCGGTTGGATGAGGCCGAAGCGATCGGTGCTGATGCGGTGGCCGCAGCGCGCGAAGTCCTTCCGGCTGGTCATTGGCATCTTGGTGTTCATCTGACTCGACATGGCAAAACTCTGGCCCTGATGCACAGCTTTGAACAGGCAGCCGAAGCAATGCTTGAAGGCCACGAGATCCTCCAGGCATCGCTTCCGCCGCATCATGCGCAAACTGAGACAGCGCGCTCAGCCATTGTTGAGTTGTATGAGGCGTGGCATGAACACATCCCGCAGGCAGGCCATGATGTGACCGCCCATCAGTGGCGCGATAGACCGGAAGCCGAAGAGCAGCCGAACGTTGCGTCAGAGGGGATGTAGGACCTCGCGGATCTCCGGTGGCTGCCTTTACTCCCAGGCCCACTTCGGCCGCGGCTGGTTGAGGACGAAGTCAAACCCGGCGCCATCGACCTCATTGGACATAGCCAGATGTTCCATGCCGTCGCGCTGCATCACGCCATCATTGTCTTCACCATCGATGCCGAAGCTATACAAGAGGTACGCGCGGCCATGTTCATCATCATCTAGCAGTCGATAGCCGAACGTTTTGCCATTAATTGGATCAATCGGCACTTGTGGAAGGATGTCGGGTGCCAGCATGTCAAGCGACTCGGGATATGTCCCATGTCGATCACGATGAATGGCTAAGGCGAGCATGATCCTCGTGCCCTCGATCATTGTTCGCGTGTGAGCATCGGTGGACAGGAGTCGATCGAAGTGGGAGACGACCGAGGCAACCATCTTGTGCCGCCACGAGAGGCCGCCGAGGTACTCATCGAGAGCCAGCATGTCACGTTCATGGTGCGGCTTGGCGGCCTGAGCGATGAGTATGTCGCAGGCGCCATCCAGCATGGCTGCGGTCTGGCGGCGGTCGAGCAGTATGAAACGCGTGAGGAATGCTTGTTCGAAGCGTAGTCCCGATTCTGCTTGCCCAAAGCTGAATTCATCGAAATGAGCTGGGTATAGCAAGTACCCGTTGCCCTTGCCATCATCACTGAATGTGTGTTGCAGAAGGTCGTTCAAGACCGCCCGTTCGCCTTCAAAGACGAACTGCAGCGAAGGCAGTGAAAATCGGTCCATTGCCTCAAGAATGCGGTAGCAGGTGGCTTCATCAAAATCGGCCTCCATCAGCTCAACGCGAAGCTCCTGCAAGATCAACTGAACGCAGGCATGACCCACAAGCATGTTAATGATGCCTGGTTGAAGCGAAAGACTATGACTCGTGGCCAGCGCTTGCTCAGCGCCGCGGGCCAACTCACTCATATCACCTTCATCAAGGGCAACACGCATGGATGCTGTTCGTGCCTGGACGAATCGCCGCGCGTGCCGAAGCAGGGCCATGAACTCAGAGATTATGAGGTCATCAGCCGGTTCCGGGTTGTACGCCGGTGCCAACTCAATGAATCGGTCAATCTGGTCGAAGAGGCCTCGTTCGCGCACCATGGCAATGGCCTCGCGTTCACGCTTTGCGTCCACCGGGATGCGCGCTCCCGAAGTGACATAATAAAAATACGGCGATGGATCGTCGAATTCGAAGCGTGGTTCGAAATCACCGCGCGATTCAATTTCCATCGTAAACTCTGCAATCGCGGTATCGATCTGTGCCAGAGTCTCATGCAACACTCGCCAGGCCTCTGCGCCATCATCCTCGCCGAGGTTGACGTGCTGCGAGACATACTCGCGGAACACCGCGCGATAGTCGGTCGCCACATTCGGATCAGCATTCTGCAAACGTCGCGTCTCAATCACCATCCATGCCAGTGAAATGATCGCGAGAATCCCAAGTCCAAGCAGCCAGTAGCGAAGTTTATGCCATGGTTTGACGGATGATGCTGCCTTTGCCATGGCAGGATGATACGGCTCATGCGTACCAACACAACAGAAAAGCCCAGGGATGGCAATCCCTGGGCTTTGCGTGTCTCGTCGTGTAACGCGTCCGGCTCAGCGTCTGCGGCGTGTCGTGCCAGCACCAGCCAGCAGCAGCAGCGCAACAGCGCCGGGTGCGGGAATGGAGTTGAAGGTCGCGACGAAGTTTTCCAGTTCGACTTCACCAGCGAGGAACGAACCGGAACCCCATTGGCCGGCGAGCGTGCCGGAGATGCCCGCTCCGTCCTGCACGACAATCTGCGCCAGCAGCACGCGATAACCGGCCGGGCCGCCGGCGACAACCTGCGACTGCGGATCGCCGAAACTCACGCCCCACGTGTCCTGATCGGCCCAGTAATCGCCCAGCGGCGAGGTCTGGTTGAACATGCCGTGAATGTCCATCTGGAACGGCCCCCACTGCGTCTGGTCGTTGCCGGTGTTGAGGTCAAGACCGATCGTGGCGTACGAATCGAACGCGGCGTTGGCCGTCGCCGGATTGGCCAGCAGCGCTGCATCCGGCGCGAGCACACCTGTACCGGGCTGGTTGTACACCGTGCCCTGCACATTGAAGTGCAGCGGCGGGCTGCCGACGAAGATGCCGATGTTCAGCAGGAAATCGTTGGCGTTGTCGAAGTCGGCATAAACGCGCCAGACTGTCTTGGGATCGGTGCCACTTTGCGTGAACGTGTCCCATGCTTGTTGAACGTTCGCCTGGTTGGCGCCGAAGTGATTGCCGCCGGTGAACAGGCCGGTCGCGTTCTCGACGCTCAGTCCGACAAAGTCCGCCGCCGCCGTGCCCGCCAGCAGCGCGCAGGCACCGAGGCCCGCGAGGGTGTGTGTGATCTTCAACTTTCTGCTCTTCAGTAAAAAAATGAATGAGGCAACCGCATCCGCGGCAATCCGACAACAACCCTGCCGGCGGCCTCTCAATCTTCTCGACCACCCACTGTAACGGAATCGCGCATCAGAATGAAGCACAAACGCGGCGGATTCCGCCCGAAAGCAGCCGCCAAAGCGGCGCGGGGGATGGGCATTACGGCAGACGCGCGTTGAGGGCGTCCGGTAATTGATTGTACGACCACGCATCCACGGTGCCGGGCTTGGCTTCAGTGGCGCTCGCCGGCGACGATGGTTCGTGCAGCAGTGCGCACAGCGCGGTAGGGTGGGTAGAGCGCAGCGAAACCCACCATCGCGGCGAGGGCCCGTGTCGCAGCGGTGGGTTTCGCTGCGCTCTACCCACCCTACTTGCTTTCGCAGCGCCAGACATCCCCTTCGTGGTTAATCAAGACGATCCAACTCATCGATTGATCGAATAACAGAATATCATCGGCCGCCGGATACCAAATGCTATCAATATTGGAGGTGAAGTCCGCCGTAGCCATGCGATCTATCTCATCCTCCTCCCACAGGATAAAGACATGAGCATCTGCGCCTATCGCGTCAAACACGCCAGCGACTTCGACGTCTGTCTCAATGATACTCGCCTCCTCTATCTGACACTCGCGAAGCGCGCTCTGAAACAGCAGGCTGGTGACAACTCCTGGCGCCATGTCACTTGATCGTTCTACTTTCAATCGGTGGCACAGTCTCGCGACTACTTCATTACATTCGCCGTCGGACAATGTCTCGTAGGGCGGGAATGACTCACCCGGCCTCTCGTTCTCGAAATGTTCGATCTTGAACTGGTTCACCACCAGTCGATCTCCTTGTTCACTACATGGTCGTCTTGCAACATAACGTAATACTGTGCGACGGTCGCCAGCCCCTTTCCATGGTCAAATCTCCATTGTTCTATTCCTGGCGATACCACGATGACCTCGTCGGGATCGCCGAGCACTTTTCGCACAGCATCTCCACTCATTCCATTAATGACTTTATCAAACTCTTGCGGAGAGAATTCGCGACTCCCGAACATCACAATCGAGGCAAGTACAATGGCCACGACCATCAGACATACTGCGAGTACAACACGCTTTGTCTGAGCATGATTCGGACTCGATGTCGTCTCAGCTGACTGTAGCCGCGATGTTTCGTCCATTGCTGCATTCTAGGCGTTTTGCTTCACCGGTCCTTACCTACGGCGATGAACGCAGCCAGCGATATGCGGCGGGTTGGCACCGTGCGTCGCGTCTCGGAGAGTCGCGGTACCACATGATCAGAGCCGCGCAGCGGCGCGTTGCTCCCTCTCCCTGCTCGGGGGAGAGGGTGGGGTGAGGGATGTTTGCGGTGCGACTTCACGTTACGCGAAACCGTTCTGAAGATCGAGGGCCCTCACCCCCACCCCTCTCCCCAAGGCAGGGAGAGGGGCTTCAAGAAGCCCTTCGGGCTTTCGAGCGGCGAGCCACCGGTGCGCGGGATTTGACCTGTCTGGCGCGCGCAATTCTCCGGAGAACCAAAACGGCACAAAACTGACACAAACCGGCCCAAAACGGCGCCAAACCGTGCAAAAGTGATCCAAAACCGTCTCGTTTTTGTCCGAAACGGTCGCCACTGGCGCGCGCGCCGAAGGCGCTTTTGAGCAAAGCCGCGCCGGCGCGCGCCGGCGCGGCACGGTGACGCGGGTCAATCCGCGAAATCCGAATTTACTTTTCGCTGTGTATACAGACGTTTGCGCGAAAACC
>PWVT01000234.1 GCA_003562195.1 Phycisphaeraceae bacterium
CCGCGCCTTCACCGGTCGCGTCGGGGTCTCCGTCAGCCACTTCTGCGTCTTCTTCCTCACCGCTTGGGCCGGCTTGATCCGCAGTGTCCTCATCGGCTTCGCCGGGCTGGGCGTCGTCGGCCTCATGCGCCTGTTGCTCGCCTTCTTCGCCAGCATGCTCCTGCGCCTGGTCTTCCTGCACGCCGGAACGTTCTTCACCCTCCTCGCGCTGCTGCTGGGCTTGCTCCTGCTCCTGTTGTTGCTGGGCGTCGCCATCGGCCCGTTGCTCATCCTGCTCGTCCACTTGCTCAGCGGCCTCGTCAGCCCGATCGGCGGCTTCATCAGAATCTTCAGCAGGGTCGTCGTCCTCACGTGCCTGATCGTCATGAGGATCTTCGATGGGCGGCTCGGCTTCGTGCCGGTCATAGCCGGGATCGAACTCATCAGCCGCGTCCCGGAGCGCATCTCTCACCGCCTGGCTGTCGCGATCGACCTGCTCGTCAATGTGCTGCTGATCGTGCATGCGTTTCAATTCGCGCGCCAGCCGCTGAGCGACATCCTCATCAACGTGCTGATCGCGCATTGCGTTGGCGAGATCCTGTTCGCCGGCATTGAAATCATCGAGCAGTTCAGCGATCTGCTCATCACTCAGGCCTTGGTCACGCAGTGCCTGTTGCAGCTGCTCGGCCTGCTCCTGCAGATTCTGGCGATCGCGCTCAGTTGACGCTTCAAGCTGGTCGTTGAGATCGTGTAGGTGTTCAGCCAACTCGCGACGTTGCTCAGGCGTGAGTTCGTCACGCTGCTGGAGAAGGTCTTCCAACGCATCCGCCGCTCGTCCGAAATCACCACGCTGTAGCGCTTCGGAGAACTCCTGTGCGCTCATCGGTGTCTCGGGCGTCTGCATGCCACTGAACCGCTCGGCCAACTTCTCCGAAGCCACCCGCTCTCGCCGTGTTTGTTCGTCGAGGCGGGCTGACAGTTCGCTCATCCGTGCAGCGGCTTCATCACGCATTCGCTGCAAGTCCTGCTCATCGCCCGGCTCTGTCTGCAACTGCTGCGCCAGCCGTTCAAGCGCTGCCATCTGCTCGCGCGTTCGATCGTCAATCGCTGCCTCATCTGCAGATTCTCCCACGGCCTCTTCAATCTCGGCAAGCAATTGCGCGCGCTTCTCGCGTTGCTCCTGCTGATGCTGTTCGGCCACCGCGGCCTGCTGTTGCGGTGTCAATTGTGGATCGCCAGCCCACGCGATGGTTGGCACGAACATGAACGCGATCCATAGCGCCACTCCCAACCCCAGGGCCATGCCCCACACGCTCGTCACGCGAATTGGTGTGACACTGCGCACATCTATGCGGCTGGATAACTGTTCGGCTTCGCGCTGCACGAGTGAAGCAAACTCATTATCGAACACCGGGCCTGTGCGTTGGCGCGCACTTGCCGATGTCGGCAGAACATTGGTCATGGCATGGGCAGTGGCCACGCGATCCTTCAGATGCAATGTCCGGTCAAGCTGGAGTGCGATTTCCGCAGCGTCAGGCAGCTTCAACATGGGCCAGATCGCGCCTGCAACCAGGCCGATCGCGGCAATGACCATCAACGACTGCAATGACAACTCCAGACCGCCATCGAGCAGTAATCGCTGCACAAGCAGGATCACCAGCGCGATCGCGATGCCAGCTGAGGCACCGATACCAGCGCAATGCAACATTCGATTCACAACCCCACGGCGTCGAGCTCTTCGAATTGTGTCGTTCAACCTGGTCATAAGTCACCGGTGTAAGAACGCTGGCCTCCGGTCCAATGATAGGCATGCAACCGATGTTATTTGGGCGGTACACCAGGAAACGGCCATTGCTCACCTGGGGTATATGCAAGCAGGTCATACAATTCTGCACGGGTCTGCATATCGCCGAGTAATGAACGCACAGTGCCCTCCTGCTTAAGGACTTCCAGCCCGCGCATCACACTACCCATTGCCACGCGCTGCATGCTCAGCGGATAGATCACGCACTGATAGCCAAGCTCCGCGAAGCGTGCCGTGGTGATGTCGGGCGTCTTGCCGAACTCGGTCATGTTCGCCAGAAGCAGTCCTGGTGAGCCCTTCGCAAATTGTTCAAACTCCTCCTCGCTGCGCAGACCCTCGGGGAAGATCATGTCTGCACCGGCGCTGCGATACAGCTTGGCTCTGTCGATGGCATCATCAAGCCCGGTCACCGACCGGGCGTCGGTCCGCGCGATCACTACGAACTCATCACTCGGGCGATGATCGACGGCCGCAGCAACTTTCTCCGCCATGTCTTCGGCACTGATAAGCGTCTTGCCTTCAAGATGTCCACATCGCTTAGGAAACACCTGATCTTCGATGTGCATTGCTGCGGCACCGGCACGCTCATACTCCACGGCCGTTCGGATCATGGATTCCGGTCCGTCGCCATAGCCCGTGTCGGCATCGACAATGACCGGCAGGCCGCTGGCATCAGCGATTTCACGGATGGTTCGCGCCATCTCGGTGAGGGTAATCAGGCCGATGTCGGGATAGCCAGCCACATTGGCCGTCGCCCCACCCGAGATGTAGCATGCCTCAAAGCCGGCCTGACGCACGGCACGAGCCACGAGGGCATTGAATGCACCAGGGGCCATAACAGTGTGACGAGCGAAAGCGTCGCGAAGGATTCGTCCGGGGTGTTGCATCAATACAGTGTAGCGAAGCTGGGAAATGTTCTGATCTTGCCTGTCTTTCCCGAGCCGCCCAAGGGTGTGTACACACTGTGGCCGAGGTGGATTCGCGTGATTGAAGCGATCAAGCCGTCCGATACCGAAATATGGCCAACGTGTATCGTCCATCCGACTCTCGCGCCGCTGGGCGAACAATTGCCGGGCTGATCGGCTGCGCAGCGTTGGCGATGGCCTTGATGGGCGCGAACTGGCTGCGGTCGACCGAGCCAAAGACCGTGTCAGAAGTAACGCAGGAAATCCAATCCATCGTGCTGCGGCATGGGGGCACGTCGGTGTACGACGAAGGTGGGATCATTGGACCGTGGCATGTGGCTGCATCACGGTATGACCAAGCCACCGGGTGCTTTCTCGACTTCCGCCTGCATAGCGGCGAGATTAATCTCGCCGCAGCTACGGCCAGACTCGTCATTGATGCCAAACGCAATTCATTTCACTTTGAACTGTACGACGTGGTCGTCCTGCGAATGCCTGACAAACGTCGCGGACGTGAGGGAGAACCACATCTGGTTCGGATCGATTCGTTCCTGCTCGGGCCAGCAGAATACCATCGACCGATCATCCCGGATGAGGATTAGTCGACGTCCTCGTTCTCCACTATGCCACGAGGCAATGTCTGAACACGAACGCGATCGTGTGGCTCGGCTTCTCCCGGAGCAGCGTCGATATACAGCACGCCATCGAAGCTTCGCTGGTGCAGGATTTGTGAGAGCCGTTGGGGCATCTCCATACTATCGTGTACGATCGAAGGCATGACTTTGCGCGCCGCCACTTCATCGTCATCACTCACGACAACCTTCCAACCTCGCCGCATGAATCCGTCGATGATGTTGGTCACACGCTGCTGCACACGCGGATCGGACTTTGCAGGATGATCATTGATCAACAGGTATGGTCGACTCGGCGGCAAGGTGGCGGGCGTATCAGTAACGGCTCGACGACGCAGAAGTGCATTCTCGTGCGCGGAACGGATAAGCGTCTCGCGCACACTCGGCAATCCGTCTTCACTGGTCACAACCTTGATATGAAGAAAGCCGTACAGATCGTGCTCAGCGAGGAAATCTTCGAACTGATTGACAGCCTCCGGTAATGCGTCGTCTTGCCACGTGCTGTACAGATCCAGTACCTCGTCGTGTGGAACGCCGACTGAATGAACGACGTTGAATCCCTGATGTCGGTACCGTTCGATGGCTGCGTGAACCTGGCCTTGTGCAGCTCCCGTGACCGGTCCTCCCTCCAGCAGTGCCAATACGGGTCGGCCGGGATGGACTTCGGGCTCGCCGGACTGCTCAGATGCTGTGCTGGCCGTCACAACCGCTTGTGGAGTCATGTTCTGGCGTACAACTGGAATGATGACCATCGCCAAAATGACAAGGAAGACGACGACGAGAAAGCCGAGCATTGCCGAAGGTTGACGTTCGAGGCCTACCTTGTGGCGCCGCGCTTCAGCGCGGCTCCGACGACTGTACGCGCGAGCTCGGGCTCGTTTGATCTGCTCTCGGGCGCTCAGTCGCCCCTGAGTCGGTGTCGGCGTAGGAGCTGGACTTGCTCCTCGCTCTTTCTGAGAAACGGTGTCATCATCCACAACATACGCACCAGTCCACCAGTTGGTTATACGCAGCAATGGGCGACGCCGCGATGGGCGATCACTGCGGGACCGATTTTGCCCGCTAGGACCCGTACCGACAAACGGTCCGCCAGAGCCGATGCCAACACCAAATCCCCATACCTGCTCACGACTTGGCGGTGACGACCCGGCTGCGGACACTTGAGCAGCTTGAGGCGACTCTGTATGAATCGCGGCATCGATATCCGCCGTGTTGGCACCTCGCATAGAAGGTAACTCGGCGGGCTTAAACGTGAATGGATCGCCTGAACCGGCGACTGCCTCAATATCCGCCAGCACCATCGCTGCACTGGTGTAGCGTTGGTGGTACTCAGCCATAGCTCGGCGGATGATCCATCGCAGCGCTTCTGGCGATTTCTTCGAAAAACGACTCAGTCCGCCGTGAGCCGGAAACGTGTTTTCAATCATGAAATACAGCACAGCACCGACAGCATAAATATCAAACTTGGCACCATCGACCTGGTGTACTTTGACGCCTCGCAGTGCCTGACGGACCATCTCCGGATCACGAAAATATTCTGTGCCATGCGTCGTAAGCGTCATAGCACTTTTCAATGGCGTCACCAGACCGAGATCGACCAGATGCGCCCGCCCATCGTGGACGATGATGTTCTCTGGCTTGACGTCTTTATGCCACAGGCCACCTTCGTGGTACAGCGAAAGCGTGGCGAGTAAATCCTTGATGTAGCTCATGACCTGCGCGAGTTGATCCTTGCCCAGCGCGTTGTCTGCCTGACCGTGCAACTGCCGGGTAATGATGCCGAGGTGATCGCCAGGGTGATAGGGCATAACGTAGTGAAAACGATGTTCATCCATACCGTGATCAAGCACATGGCCAAGCTGCTTGGCACACTCAAGTGCTCGAGATTCACGAACGATCTGGGGTAACGATGAACCTTCCGTCAAAGCGAATGCCTTGATAACCACATGCTCCGGTTGGCCAACGAGTTTGCGTCGCTTGTCCTCATCTGGACGGGCGATATAGAGTTTGCCGCCCGAACCGCCCCCAGCGAGTGAACCCACGATGGTGTAGCCGTCAAATTGATTCACTGGGTGCCGTGGCTTGTCGGTGCCGGGTGAGGCATATACCGCTTCGGGCACACGCTCTTCCAACCCTTCAAGCAGACCGTGCAACCAGAACAACTTGAGCGGGCGACGAAGCAGCACGCGGTACAAGCATGCGCCTGTGACAAAAAACTCGCGCTTGACTGAATCAGCGAAGTGTGCTGCGGCCGACCACCGACCAATCATCACATTTAACAGTGACAACGGCGCAAGTACAAGCATGGCGAAGATCGCCCCGACACAGCGAATCACGTCCCCGATTGTGCCACCGATAAACTCGAAAATGTGGGCAAAAAACCAAGCGATGGCACGAAAGCAATTGGTGATCGCCGAGCCGATTCCCTGAAACAGCGGCACCATAACGTAGATGATGAGCAGCACAAACGCGACAACGCCTGCGAGTACCATGAACGTTGTCATCATGAAATCAAATCCGCTTGACATTGCGCTGCTCCTCGTTCGTGTCCATTACGAACAGACGTTCATAACTCCGACGCTGCTGCTTCATCATCGAGCACCAGTTGTGACTGTCGGTGGTAAATCTCCGCCAGGGCTTCATCAAACATGGAATCATCTCCACCGAGACCGGCCTGCTCGGCCTCGGACTCTTCTTCATCTGTAAAGCTGTATGTGCTCACGACCTGTGACAGTCGTCTTCGCAATACGTCGCGAACGCGCTGGACATTGCGGCTGACCGTTGGCTCACTGATTCCGAGTTGTTCTGCAACATCCTTGCCGACCGCGCCATCGAAGATTCTCATGCGATAGACCTGAAACTGGATGAAGTCCGCCTCGGATTCAGTCTTGCGAATAGCGGCGTACACCTTGGCCTCGAAGATATTGCGTTGGTATGCGTCGTCGGCTTCAACCACAGCCGATTGGCCCATGAACCGTTCGTCGAGTTCGGCGGGCTTCACCCCCCCGCCGCGTTTAAGAGCCATACGTCGGTCAATCTCATCACCAAGCGCGTGTTTGGCGATGGACAACAACCATGTGCTGAAGCGTGCGCCACGAGAAGGATCGTAGCGATCAATTGAATTCGACAGAGCCGCTAGGGTTTCCTGGGTGAGATCGCGGACCGTTTCCACGCCGATGCGTCCTTTTCCCCATTTGGAAAGTTGTGCCCGAAGAACTGGGCCGAATACCTCCCACAACTCGAACCACGCTGCTTCATCGTGCTCTCGGAGTCTTCGGATAAAGGATGTTGTGAGCGTGTTCATCATCATGGCCTTCCTTTCTTAGGCGAATGATACGACGGGTTTCACCAATAGATGGCCGGTTCTGGGCATCACGGACAATTGCGTCCCGCGAATGCAAGAGGCGTAAGGGCGTGTCAAGGCAGTTCGAGGAGCAAATTCTGCATGGCATGAAATTCAGCCACGAAAGCTCCCAAGAAGTGTGCAGTCCCACACTTTTTTGAAAGGAAACCACCATGTTCTGCATCACTCGTTGCGTATTGCGTTGGGGCTTGATCGGCGGCGTGGCGCTCGGCGTCGCAACCGTGATCTGGCCCGGACACGTCAAGGCCGGCTTTGCCCAGCTTGGCGCCACCGCCAATAACATCTTCGACCGAGCCGTCAGTGACCCCATAGTGCTTCGCCAGCAGCTTGCTGAATTGGCTGAGCAGTATCCCAGCCGCATTGCCGAAGTTCGTGGCGAATTGGCTGAGGTGGATCATCAGATTGAGCAGTATGAGCGTGACATCGAGATTGCTGAGCGGGTCATCGCCATGACCACTGACGATCTTGGTCGCCTCAAGACGCTCGTGACCCGCGCCGAAACCGAGGCGAAGTCGACAGCGCAGCCAGTCTCTCTTCGCTTTGAAGGCGTGCGATTCAATATCGATCAGGCATACACCGAGGCGCGGCGCATCAATAACGTTCGCGGCACGTACCGTGATCGCCTTGCCCATGATGAACAACAGATGGCCTTTCTGCATGAGCAGCGCGGCCGATTGGCAAAAATCCTCGAACAGCTTGAATCAGAACACAGCACGTTCCAAGCGCAGCTTTGGCAGCTTGATCGACAGATTGATGCGATCGAACGAAATGATCGGCTGATCGAACTGACCGAAGCCCAGCAAGCCACGCTCGATAGCTATGAGCGATTCGGGAAGGTCGGCAACCTTAAGCAGCTCGAAGGCAAGCTCGCACAACTCCGCTCGATTCAGGAAGCGCAGCTTCAGACACTGGAACAGCGCGGCATGCACCGTGACTACGAAGGCAAAGCACGCTATGACCTGGAAACGCGCGATGTTGACACCTCGCTCAACGATCCGTTCGGTGATCTCGAACCGGCAAGCGATGAACGCAAGGCCCCTTCACGCAGCAGCCGCTCACTGGCGTGGTCCGATCCGATCGTGATCGAATGACGTTCGTCAAGAAACTCCTCACGAGGCGCAACACGCGCTTCCAAGACAAAGGCCGAGCCATCCGGGCTCGGCCTTTTCTGTATTAAATTGAACTCATCCGGCATGGGATGCTTCAGTCAGATGGATGGGTCATGCACTGAAGCTTGAGCCACAGCCACAAGAACTGGTCGCATTGGGATTGTTAAAGACGAATCCGCGGCCCATGATCTCGTCTTTGAAATCGATGGTAGTGCCGTTGAGATACAGATAACTCTTCGGGTCGCACACCACGCGAATGGTGAACGATTCGCCGCTTTCCGTAGCCACAGCCACGCCTCCCTGATCACCACCCTCA
>PWVT01000082.1 GCA_003562195.1 Phycisphaeraceae bacterium
AAAAAGGCCCGGTAGAGGCAAAGCCTCATACCGAGCCCTTCCGGGGGCAAGACCGGTGTGTAAAACATCAATTTCATGTCGCCTCGCGACAACACGCAAAGTTTAACCTCCGTAATAGGGGATGCAAGCCGTTTTGATAATTTTTTGAATTTTTGTGTCACACAGTGGTACCGACGTGTCAAGCAAGAACCGACCTGCTTGGCCAATCATATTGCTGGCGAACAGGCGAGCCGGTCGGGCTCGTGGTACCCTAGATATTCTGATTGTTTGTGCCCAACTGTATCTCCTGAGATCTTCCATGCCACACGTTGCCCTTGCCGTACTCACCGCCCTGTTGCTCGCAATTCACCCCGCCGCTGCGGCGCATGTCCTCAATGACAGCGATGCAGCGCTGCAGGCCTTACAACGGAATTTCGAGAACCTCCAGCGGTCTTTGCAAGCCAAAGGTGGGATGGGCGAGCGTGATCTGCCGGTCATCGAGCGCCTACGCGACCGCTACGCAACATTCAATGCCGAGCATCCTGAACGACGGTCCGGCATTGCGGGAGAACTGCAGCTTTCTATCTGGTTGGAAGACCATGATCGTGTTGATGAACTGTTCGAGAAACTGCTCATGCTCGACACAGAGGACCTCTCCATCGGTCATGCGTGGGCGGCGTATTTCTCCCGAAAGGATCGCAGGGAGCGTGTTGATGAAATCTACGACCTGCTGATGAGCATCAGCCCCGACAGCCGCGACATCCGTGTCACCCGCGCCCGCCGACTGCGACAGCAGAACCAGTTCCCGCGCGCTTTGCAGGTGCTCGATGAGTTGAGTGAAGAAGATGCCAACGACCCAGAGGTGGCACTCCTACGATCGCAATGTCTCTTCGCTGAGCACCGCTTCGATGAAGCGCTGGCCGTGCTGCAGCAGATCACCGAGGAGCAGTTGGATGAACAGCCCCGTTTCCGCGGCCAAGTCGAAGCAGCGCTGCCCACGCGCGAACTGTACATCGACCTGTGGGAGACCGAGCGAGCATTACGAGCCGCCGAGGCCTCTGCCGATGATCTCCCGCGTGCAGAGATCGTCACCCCGCGTGGCCGCATTGTCGTCGAATTGTTCGAAGACAATGCCCCGAACACGGTCGCCAACTTCATTACGCTGGCTGAAGATGAATTCTTCGATAGCAGCACGTTTCACCGCGTGGTCTCGAACTTCGTCATTCAGGGCGGCGATCCCAACACCAAGCCCGATGGGGAAGGCGAACCAGGCACCGGCGGCCCCGGTTACGCCATTGCCGATGAATGGGAACGCGAGGATGCTCGCAAGCACTTTGCCGGCACGCTTGCCATGGCCAACAGCGGGCCGAATACCGCCGGATCTCAGTTTTACATTACCCACCAGCCGCTGGCGCAGTTGAATGAGGGCTATACGGTCTTTGGCCGTGTCATCGATGGGCTGGATGTCGTCCGGTCAATTGAGCGTGATGATGTCATTGAATCCGTCCGTGTCCTTCGCAAGCGCGATCACGAGTATGTGGTGGATCGCGTGGATACCCAACCGCCGATTCCGGATGATCTCCCTGATGACCTTCGTGAACAAGTTCAAGCCCTGATCGATGAGGCCGATGAAGAGGCCGTCATCGGCCCGGACCCTGAGCAGTAAGTCCCTGGATACGCAAACTTGCGTCGGCCTGCGCTGGACACATGAGGCAGCATCACAGCAGTGTCGTTCACGGTGTCCCATAACGCGATTTTTGAAAAAAACCGCAGCAGTGCTCAATAACCGGTGCGATTGCGCCGATTCTTTGGCCTGCTCCGGCGACGTTCGCTTGAGCAATTGAAGATATGCCCAAATCGCGAGGTGGCCTCTGACACGGATCCTCGCTTGTGGGCCCAAGAGGCAAACCTAGCAGGAGACACTCCCAATGCCAAGCAAGAACACCTCCCCGTACGCAACAACCTTCAAATCCGCCATCAAGCGTGGCACGCCTTGCTCGGTCGCGGTGAACAACATCGCCACCCGCACCAAGAAGTCCCCAACTGTCATCTACAACTCACTGTTCAAGGCCGGTCTGTGCTTCCGTCAGAAGTTCAATGGCCAGTGGGTTTATTGGGCATGTGACGGCAAGAAGTCCAACGCCACCACCACCAAGAGCACGCAGTGGAACATGTGGCAGTGCTTCGTCGACTGGTGCATTGCCTCCGGTCACTGCACGCCTGAGCAGCTCAACAAGCATTGCTCCAGCCAGACCCAGTTCATGAACTATTGCAAGAAGTTCTGGTCCAAGCAGTTCTCCACAACCAGTGGTTCACGCAAGTCTGGCAAGACCGGCCGCAAGACCGGCAGCACGACTCCCAAGTCCTACAAGTTCCCCACGGCCAAGGGTCGCACAGGAAACCGCCGCTTCCGCAAGGCCGCGTAAGCGTCGCCATAACCAATGCAAAGCAACAACGCCGACTCGAAAGGGTCGGCGTTGTATTGCGCTTGCGTTGTCTGGTGCTCACACGTCACGTAATACGTCATGCATACGAGTGCAAGCCAACGACCACGAAGTTGATTGCCACCCAGTTGAAGAGCATCACCGCCGCCCCCACCATGGCGATCAGCGCAGTCCACACACCCTTGTCTTTGGTCTTCAGTCGAACATGAATCAAGACCGCGAACACGATAAATGTATTGAGCGCGAACACTTCCTTGGGATCCCATCCCCACGGCCGGCCCCATGAGTGATCCGCCCAGATCGCGCCCATGACCAACCCTGCCCAGAGCAGAACGAACGACAATTCCATCAGGATCATCGTGGTACCGTCGAGCACCTGTCCGACTGTGGTCTTCTCCTGGGTGATGTAAGTCGTGCCATCGGGAGTTGTTTGAATCAATGACGCTGCACCGCCCATGCGGGCGTAATCCTTCGGTCCGCCGAAGTTCCCACTGATGGACCCGGCAGCACGATACAGCAGATACAGCACCGCCGTTACCGCCGCCATAAAGATCAAGCAGTAGGCAAGGATGATCACGTTGGTGTGAATGTACAGCCACACATCGTGTAGTACCGGCATCATGTTACTGATGGTTGGGTTGAGTCCGACGGGCATGTAGTACGCACACATCAGGGCGACCATGGACGACGCAGCACTGCCCAGTGCAAACACACTGCGCAGCGGTGATCGCCACACCCAAAGCTCAAGCAGGATTGCCGCCACGCCACCGAACCACGCTGCGGTCGTGACCGCCTCGAACATGTTGGAATTGGGCCAACGATCAGAGACGTACCAACGGATCAACAGCGCCGCGGTGTGAAACGCAAACGCCAGGAAGAACAGACCAAGACCAAGCCATTGTGCCGGCTTCCAGCGGAAGACAATCGACAACAGCAACGGCACAAGGGCAACCGCATAAAGCAGCCACACCCAGGTCATGTTTCGCGTGGCAAAATACCAACTCTCCATCCCGAGCGGGTTGGTCGTTCCCAGAACCATCGCACCACCGATAAAGGCAATCCACCCGATGCCGCTCGTCAGGCAGATTGAAGCCACGATCGGCTGACGCAACTTGACCGCTGCAAGACCAAGGCCGATGAACAGAGCGGCCAGACTAACCGTGGTCACCCAAGGCCAGTCCAGTTCAGTGAACGACCAAGGCCACCCCTCGCGGCTCCCCTCGCCGGGGTACAACTCTGGATTCACCTGCGGCAGCAATTCGGCCAGCCGCGCTGAGGCAGCATTGACACGCTGCGCATCGCGCGCCCGCCACGCCGATTGAAATTCATCCCACTGCTGCAGCAGATCAGTCTTGAGTTGCTCGTTGACCTCAGCCAGCGGATGACCGCGGCCTTGCAGTGATGCTTGTAGATCTTCAAACGTCAACCAACGGTCTTCAAAACCACCACCTGGTGGAGCGATCACACGAAGGTTCCGACGCAGGACATCCGGGTCCATGACGACACGGGCAGTGTCAAGTTCTTCCGCAAAGCGTGCGGTGCGCAACAGATCCTGGCGCATCTCGTCAATCACTTGCCCGACGCGCGGTTCGCGAAGGACTCGCTCAGAGATCAACCCTGTGCGCATGAACGTCTCCATGCGCTCCTCGGCCTCGCGAACAAACTCCTGGAACTCCGGCGAGGCCTCTTCTGACCACACCGACCGTCCTGCTTCCTCAACTGCCTGCCGCGCAGCCATGGCGATCCGCTCGCGCATGGGCTTATTACGCACGAAGATAATTGATGCATCCTCGTAAGCCCGCGGCCGGAGCATGAGGTCCATGTAGGTCACCATCGGTGACTGGCCATAAATCACACGCGACCCGCTGACAAACTGCATCATCGTTCGTGTGTAGGATCCGTACGATTTCACCCGGCCGTCGGAATGCACGGCAATGCGTCCGAGATACTCAAGATTAAGTTGATCGTTAAACGACGGCTGATCACTGCTTTGCTGTTGCCCGAACGCTGTCGGCGTCATTGCCGCCAGCATGACAAATACGATCATCATGATTGCTGGCTGCTTCATACTTCTTCTCCGTTTGTCTGGCGGCCCTGTATGGAAGCGAGTTGCTGCTGCACCGCCTGCTGTCGCCGACGCTTGATCATCGGCTTGACGTAAAAGGCGTAACACATGCCGATGACGGCAACGACGCAGCCAAACAATTGGGTCCACACACCATTGCGATTGCCTACGCCCAGCACGGTGTAGTTCAATCCCTGCGATCCGGGATCCCCCTCCCATCGCGGCTCATCAGGCGGGTCCCACTTGGCTTGGAAATACCAGAAGCCACCATAGTTTGCGGGCTTGTTCATGCTCACCGGTTCTGCGGGTGTCCACTGGCCATCCTCATCAAAGCGGATCATGCTGGTCCAGTCGCGAATACTGGACGTCTGACCAGTAAAGCCGCCGATGTGTGCAGTCACCTGAAAATCATTGAGTGCGATGGCCGTCGGCAACGGATAGCTCTGCCGTGAGTACATCATCTCGATCACGCGGCCGTCTGACAACGTGATTTCCTTCGGTCGAAACAGGAACCGGCGAAGCACTTCATAGCGATGTCGGAATGGATACACATGATGCGGCAGCCACTCGTGCATGCCGCCGTCCACGGGCAGTTCAACGCGAATCATGGATCGCTGCTGGCCAGCGTTCCGCTCGCGCTGCTCGGGCGGGATCACGCGCGGTCGTGTCTCCGGTCGACTGCGTGGAAGATAACGCATCACTTCCATCGTGATGCCCGCCTGAAGGTCCACCCGTTGGTTTGGCCGCAACGCCTGCAATGACGGCTCGCCGGCAATGGTCAGCAGCAGGTTCAGATCATGCTCTTCCGGGCCGGCGATGATCGTCACCGGTGCAGGCCGCCGCCCCGGGTTGTACTGCATCTGAATGCGATCATCGAACTCAACTTCCTGCTCGTGCATGACGGCCCCTGCTTCGTCGGCAAGGTCGCGGCTGGGAAGGTCAGGATGATCAAACACCCATCTTTGGAATGTACGCTCCGGTGTGCGGATTCGCACGATCGCCACTGACACTAACCCACCGCTGCCAATGTTCAGATCGTTCTGCACGTTTTCAATGCGGTAGGCAAAATCGGTGCCTTCGATCGGTTCGAAGGTGTCTTCGTCCGTGCTCATTGGCCGTGCCGAAACGACGACATCAACATCCGCTTCCGGAACCACCACGCGCAAGGTTGCCGGCTCGACACGGGCAATCTCGGCAAGTTCATCACGCGAACCGGCCCATCGAAACGCCAGGCGATGGTTCTCAGCATGATTCAGTTCGCTGTCAAATGCGACAAGTTCATGGTCCTGCACCTGCCCACGTTCAGACCGCAGTCGTACCCATACCACCGGATCGTGATTCGGGCCGGGCATGCGCTCTGTGTGCTCAATGGCGTAGCGTAAGTAGCGCGTCACATACAGCGGCACATCACCAAGTGGATCACGCTCATCAACCGCCGGGACACGGACGTTCAGATGCCGCCGCACAAAGTCCGATGTGTCGCTCGGTGCCGCGCCCATACGCCGCGGCAGCCAGGCGTCCGAGCGTGAATCAAGATAATCGTTGTACCGCGGCAGATTGTGAATCGGGCGCTCGATCCATTCGTAGGTCCCTTTTTCACGCAGATAAATCGCAGCGGAATTCATCAGGTAAAACGTGTCCTGTGGCGCGTACTCAAGCGAAATCTGTACGGAGTCATCCACGATCTCACGGCCGATCTCGTTGATCGCACGAACCATCGGCCGCTGTGGATCACTCGTAAAAATGGCATCCTGTACATGGTTGGGAAAGTCAGCCGGAATCGTGCGAACGTACTGATACTCAGGTGAATGCACCGCCACCATGACCGCAAAGGCGCGCTTGCCGGCATCATCACCGCTGAGCAACTCCCACTGCGGGTCGATGTTCATAATCTCGAAGCGATAGTGACGGTCACCTACATCCATCGCGATGCCATTGCCCGGTTGGGCAGCGATGCGCACTGGGTCATGATCGGGCACTTCGATGACCACGTTTCGCCGGAGTATCGGAGCATCGCCTTCCACTTTGGTGCCGAAATACACCACACTGCCGATGCAGAGGATGATGATGCCGCTGTGAATCATCCACACACCAAGGTTGATGACGTTGAGTGGGATTCGTCGTAGCGTCGCAACAATCAGGTTGACACAAATCAGCAGGATGTTGAGGTAGAAAGGCCACCAGTGAAACCACTCGAACTCCGTCATCTCCAGACCCGGCGCTTGGCGGATGTGAAGCTGCGTCCAATGGATGTACAGCCAGTAGATGTCGTGGATCCAATCGTGGTCGCGCGACAGCGTGTAGCTGTCCGGCACGAACCCACTGGGAATCCAGATTCCCACCGAGCCGATGGATGAATACACCAGCAGAAACACCAGCATCCACACCCCCAACCACACACTGCTGAAGAGCTTGAGAAAGCCATTGACCGCACTCTTGAGCGGGTTCCCGTTGCTGGTCATGGCATAGGGAAGTTCACCAGTATTCGTCAGGTCCGTATTGGTCATTGATCCATTTCGTCAGCGAACATAATCAGTTGTCAAAACGAAAAATCGGGCCGGGTTCCCACCTGAAGAAGTACATGCTACGCCACGGCAAAGCGGTGGGGTGGGAGCTGTCTGTGATTATTTTCACAATCTAACGCGGCATCCTGATGTTCATTGCACACACACTGGCACAGGTTCCTACACTGGCGAATATGCACGTACGCATTTGCCTTCTCCTTTTGATCGTACCGCATCTGGCAGCGGCCCTGTCCGGATGTGCGGCCAACCCCGTCTCATCGCAGAATGCTACGCCGCCGGGGTTTTCCATCGATCTGACCATCCTCCGCGGTCGGGCCGATCACGCTGCCCTACGGCAACGGCTTGAACCGCATGAGCGCCAGAGCCGCTATGTGTTGTTTCCCGATGGGCGGCTGCATCATGGAACCCATCCGCAGCGAGGGGCGCAATGGTTGCCGCCTCTTGTGCGAACGCTGAATCAACGCGATGTTGCACAGTTGTGGGCACTGGCTGAACAAAACGGCTACACCGATGCTGATGAGGCACAGATGCCGACAAACTTTGCTACCGTCACCGCCCAATCAAACGAACTGGTGTACCTTATCGCGCTGACGGATGACAATCGTCGGTGGGCGTTCACGCACCGCGTCACTCAGCAGCAACCAGATCTTGACCCCGGGCTCGTCGCCTTGATTCATCGGCTGGCGGAACTCGCATGGATGCAGGACGAGGTCCATGCATTGCCTCCGTTGCCCCAGCGTTATGACTTTGGCCCCGATCCGTATGCCCAGTACCGCTGATGCGCTGTTTCGTACCTAGGATTCCTCGGCCAATATTTTCGCGGCTTCAATTGCACGTGCCCAGCCGTGATGATCGTTACCGCAAGGAGAATATCATGCACACACACGCACGCGGATTTTCTATGATCGGCCTGCTGGTCACGATGGTCTGCATCATTATCCTGTTCACGATCGGGATGAACGCGATGAATCAGGCCATCACCGGAGGCGGATCAGCCGTGAGTGGCACCGTGCGCTCGGTACAGGATGAAATGTATCTGCGCGGCATCTACACCGGGTTGATCACCGCAGGCAATGACATGCGCGATGCCCGACTGCCGGTCGCAAGTCTCATTGCCCAAAGTGATGACCTGTCGCTGAACACGACAGCCAACTTCTACTCATCGCTCATTGCCACCAATTACCTCTCGACGGACATCCTGATCTCCGCCAATGAGTACAGCCCGTTCGTCGAGCGCATGGTCGGCTATGACTTTCACGCGCATCAGATCCGTGGCGGTGTCCCGTGGGACACCGCCTTTGAAGCCAACCTCGAACGCACCTCGCATGTGTCGTTCGCGCACATGCCACACTTCGGTGAACGCTATCGCCGCGGCTGGCTGGCGAACTTCGATCGCAGATCCGTACTCATCGGCAACCGAGGCCCGAAGGATGGCGTGGACGACCCAAACTCATACACCTACGGCCGCTCTGGAGTCTGGGGTGGACATATTGTTTTCGGCGATGGCAGCATCACGTTTACCGACACTTTTACACTGCCGGGGGTGACGTTCACCAAGGATGGAACGACCTACGCGGACAATCTCTACGCCATGGAAGACGGACCAAGCGGGGCTGATGCCATCCTCAGCTTTGTTCGTGAGATGACCCCAAGCGGGCCAACATTGCAACACGACTAGCGCGTCATCCTCAGCAACGCGGGGGCTTACAGTGCGCGCGGTGTGTTCGGCAGGCCAAGAGGGCACTCCAACTCCTTGCGATTCCATCGGCCAAGATCTGCCGCAGCAGCATACGTGCTTTGCAGAAACGCCAAGAGCGTTGCATCGGGATCATCAGCCGCTCGCACCGCATCATAAGGCAAGAGAAACTCCCCGAGCGTCTCATCGTAGTATGCTGCCGCCGGCTGCACGGTCGCATCGCTGTACCCCTCGGGTGCTGGATAAGCATACGAGTAAAACGCGGCCTCATCGATACCCCCACCGCCAGGCCAGAAGCCCGCACTGCTCACCTCGTGTGAGTATGCTTCGCGCGTGATTGCATCGGGCAAACCGGGAAAGCCGCCGGGGTGAAGCGGTGCCCGCCTGCCTGAAAAGCGCGTCACAGCCAGGTCCATCACACCCCAGAACAGATGCACCGGGCTGACCTTGCCAAGAAACCCCGTGCGAAAATGTTTGAAGACGCGATCGATCTGTACCAACGCCAGCCAAAAGCGATGCACTGCCTCAGCGTCGTACTCGCGTGGTGCGGCGTCCTGATAAAACGGGATTGGATCGGGTACCTCGTTGGGCTTGGTGTTGATCTTCACCTGCAGGCCAAGTTCATCCAGCGCGCTCATGAACGCCGTGTAAAAGTCTGCCACCGACTGGGGCTTGAGCGGCAGTTCGTGTTGAGCATCATCGCTTGTGGTGAGGCGTACATGATGCTGGATGAAGTCGAAATCGATTTGGAAGGAACGCTTGCCGTACGGAATGGGTGAGCTGGTCAGGCCGCGCTGCGTGATGTAGAACGTGGCGTGCCAGCCGTGGTTGACCCACGGCGTCAGCGCCAGGCGCACCTTGCCAGCGATCTGGAGCCACAAGTGCAATGTTGCTGCGCTCTCACGCCAGTTCGCAAACGGGATCGATGGCCACGCGGTCATGGTTTGCACGAATCACTATAGCCAGCGGCGATGGCCAGAAACACTGCGGAGTTTACGGTTGGACATCCTGGTACTTGAACGTCTCTCCAAAGCGCAATGCGACAGGTCAGAGTTCCTCAGCGGCAAGCGGGTCGGGGCAGTACAGGCGCGTTTGCAGGGACCAGATCTTGTCGGTGAATTCTGATGCGGCGCCTTCGACGTTGGGCGTGCCTTCCTCACGGGAGGCGGAGAGGCCCATTGATGTCTTGGCATCAAGATTGTCAAGCTGTGAGACGAAGATCGCTTCGGGGGTGCTCGGCAGTTTGGCTGCGCCGAACTCCGGTGTGCCATGGTGGCTGATGATGATGTGCTGCAGGACGCGCAGTGCAGCCGGTGGAAGCTTGTGGCCTGACTGCTTGCCCGCGAGGGCTGCCTTGAACTGCAGCCAGACCGCCCCACGAACGATGTGGCCGATGAGATTGCCGTCAGCGGTGTAGTTGAAGCCCTTGTCCCACGTCAGTTCGCTGGTCTTGGCAAGGTCGTGCAGGAACAGGCCCATGAGAACAATGTCTCGGTTGAGCTTGGGGTAGAGCGGCAACATCGCCTCGGCGAGTTTGAGTAACTGATGCGTGTGTTCCAGCAGGCCACCAATCCATGCGTGGTGCAGACTCATCGCAGCGGGGGCGCGGCGGAAGCGGTCCATCATCTCTTCATCATTCAGATACGCGTCGGCGAGCGCCTTCATCGCTGGGTGTTCCAACGACCCAAGCAGCTCACGCACCTCGTTGAACATCTGGTCGATGTCCTTGCTCGTGCATGGCAACAGGGCAGCAAGGTCTTCATCAGACACCTCCACCGGCTGAATTTTGTCGAGGATCAGTTGCGTCTGGCCGTTGTATACCTGCGCCTGGCCGGCGATCCACACAAAGCCGGTGGATTCGAGTTCGGCAAAGGTGGATTCATCGAAGGTCCACTGCCGAGCCGGCGCCTCGCCGGTGGCGTCACGGAGCAGGCACTTGAAGAACGGCTTGCCGGCGCGGGTGGTGCCGATCTGGGGGTTGACGATGCTATACACACCCTGGACGTAGCCGCTGGTGGGCATGGTGCGAAGGTCAATATGCTTTTGGGTGGTGGTGGTCATGGTGATCGCGTGCAGTTGAAAAGAAAAAAGGTGTCCGAAGCCGGGTAGTGGGTCAGTTTGAGTAGAGGTGGCACAGGCGTCCCGCCTGTGCATGGTCTGAACAGGCCAGAGGCCTGTTCCACTTTCAAACTGATCCACTACCCGAAGCCGAGCGTCGGCTTCGGACACCTATCAGTGTACCGGTCAGAAGATGATACGGCAGCCGACGGGGCGAATCAGTTGCATTCACCCCAATCAGCCAGCAATATCAGCAGGTCGGAAACATCGACCGTGTCGTCACTGTTGAGGTCCGCATCGCAGCCGGGGCAATCGCCCCAGTCCGCCAGCAGCATGAGCAAATCAGACACACCAACTGTGCCATCACCATTGAGATCGCTCGGACATATCGGCGTCGGCACGCACTCAAGGCCAGAAACCACAACCTGTACGTTGTCCACCTGCCAGCCGCGGAAGTGATTCGCCACACCGTCGAGCGTATCGAAGTGCCAGCGAAGCGTAATCGTTTCGCCCGCATGTTCGGTCACGTCTGCGGTGAAGGTCGTCCACTGGTCGGAGTCTTCGAGAATGTACTCGTCGCCGCCCACAATGGAGAATGTGGGCACATCGAAAAACTGCGCCGGCTCGGTCTCGAGATTATAACAGAAGCTGACAGTCACAACACCCAGCGGTGGAATCTCGGGAATACTGATCGCCGTGGAGAGCAATTCTCCATCGTTGGGCGAGTTGCCGGTTTCATAGGTGCATGAGTCGGTCAGGCCGTAATACGCCCATTGCGACGCCGGGCAATCACCTTCAACGACGCACGCTGACGTGACGTTCCACAGTCCCGTCGCGGACCATCCGGGCGGCAAGCCTGCGTCAAAGTCCGTAGCAAGCACGGCTTCTTCCACGATCTGCCCGACGTGCGCGGTGAACAAAATTTGCGGTGCATCTTCGGGGAGCGTCCGCTCCGTGCCACCATCGCCAATGATCTCGATGTAATACTCAATCACATCTTCGCAAGACGCTGCGGGGATGGTCGCTTCGTACAGCCCGTCACCAAGCGCGGTCATGGGCGATGCTGCAAATGACCCACCATTGACGCTGTAGTACAGTTGTTCACTGCCTGGCACCGGCGATTCGTTCCCTTCAAGCACCTGCACAAGGAACGTAGTGTTCACGCCGGGATCAACCAGCTCCGGTGCGCCGTCGGCGAGCGCCATGCCGATGGTGCAGAGATCGATCGCCATGTTGACTGCCTCGTAGGCATCGATCATGCCGTGGCCATACGTGTTGTTCTTGCCGGGAGCGCCGAGGTCGAATGCGGTGTCATGCATGATCTGCTTGAGTTCATCAGCCGTGAGGAAGCTGCACGCTTCGATCATCAACGCCATCACGCCGTTGACATGCGGAGCAGCCATGGACGTACCGCTGTAGGAGCTGTACCCACCACCGGACACCGCTGAACGAATGCCCGACCCCGGTGCTGCAATATCCGGCTTGATCGCCGATCCACCATCAAGCGTGCATTGTGTCGGGCCAAGTGCAGAGAAGCTGGAAACCGGCCAGGACGGATCGTGCGGATCGATGGAACCAACAGCCACAGAGTGATACTCATTGAGCGCGCGGTCAGCCGGGCGACGCAGGCCGGATGAACCCTCGTTACCCGCTGCGAACACGTGCGCCGTTCCAGCCGCCTCGGAGTTGTCAATCCATATCCAGAACGTTTCATCGCATTGAGGATGCCCGTGTACATTCAGCGTGCCCCACGAGTTGGAGCAGACACGCGGCACGGCCCATGTATCAGCCGGATTGCCCGTCGGCGATGCCATCCACTGGAATGATCCGATCGCGTTGGCGATGGTCGCCTCAATGCCACCACGATCAATCACCCCGGCATGAATCCACTGTGCCCCCGGAGCCACGCCGATGCTGTCTCCGGGTGCCCCGCCAAGTACCGTGCCGAGCGTATGTGTGCCGTGGCTGCCGAAGACGAAGTCCTCAGGAAACGTTGTAAAGGTGATCGGGTCGTACCATGCCCATTCCGGATTGTTCGCATACGCCGGATCAAGCCCGCGCCAGCGATCGGCCAGTGCTGGATGCGTGCCGTCCACACCCGTGTCGATCGAGGCGACCAATACGCCATCGCCGGTGATCCCCATGTCCCACACTTCGGGAGCACGAACAGCAACGACTCCGGTTTCCGGCTCGCCATTGCCGTTGGCTGCGATAGGTTGCGCACCATCATCTTCGATCGGAATCCCTTCGATGGGAAGATTGAAATAAATTCGCTTGACATCGGGGTGATTGCCCAAGTCGCGCAAAACCGCCTCGGCTGCGTCCACCCGAATGACGTTGGCAATCCAGAATGCCTCGAATTCCTCAACGGCGCCTTGATCGCGCAGTGTTGCGAGATCCTGCCGCAACCGCGCTTGGGTGATGGACGCCGTATCCTGAAGCGTGCGGACAACTTCTTCATTCCGCTCGGCAAACGATGCGCGGCGGGCGCGCTGCTCGGCAGCGAGTGACTGAATGTCGCCTTGGTCCCACAGGAACACAAGCGTGGAAACGACCTCCCCCGGTGCGGTGGTGGCAAAGATTTCCTCAAGGCCCCCGTCAATGGAGTCAGCAAGTGCCGACCCAGAAAGCATACCGGTCGCCACAATCGCTGCGAGTGCTAATCGGTGAGTGTTCATCTGTTATCCATCCTTCAATTCACGTTCGGGGCATCCGCAACGCATGCTGCAGGCAATGCCATGACCTGTCCAGCCCCGCCACAGACCCCTGCACGCCCCTTGCCCCCACGCCAATGAAAAAGCGTACACGATTAACCGCAGGATGACAGATTTTTTTGATGGATTGCCCCCAAACCGCCCCGACACACCCCGACTTTCTGATCACGTGTGCGAGATGCACTCGCAATGAACGGTTACGGGCAGCCGCTCTTGTCCGAGCGAAGCAGCCGCTCACCCTGTTCTGGCGTCATGCTGCCTTCGGCAATGTACGCTGCGATCTCTCGCCGCGACCGCTCGCGCGCGGTGGACTTGATGATGGACTCAACCGTGGCGAAACCGACCCAGATCACGGTAATCACACCGATCACAGTCCAGAACCAGTTCTCGGTTGCGGCTTGAATGATTGATTCCATGGGTCGCTCCTCGTGGGTCCATTTTTTATTGGGAAGGACGTAGGGAATCTTTCACCGGCTGTTACCGCTCTTCCAGCGGTTCATCCCGAATAGAAACCAGCCCGATCAGCGGGGTGGTATCATCAAGCTGGATTTGCACCAGTCGAACCGGGTCAGGTTCGTACACGCGGAAAAAGCCGCCTGCGTTCATCCGCTCCCCGCGTTCATCGTAAAAGTCCCACAGCGACAGCCGCAGGCGGCCGCCAGCCGGGAGCCGCTCAACGTCCCTCACATATCGCTGATTCAGCCAGAGCGAGAATTTCTCGAACGACTGCGGTGTGGCGTTGACCAGTTCAATCGTCGTTGCATCACGGAAGACCTGCACATCGACGACATCGGTTGTATGCAGGTGCCGCGGGTACGGATCGGTTGCGCGTTGCGGATGATATGTGCGGCGGGCACAGCCGAGATGCATCAGCATGGTCAGCAGCACAATGACGACGATAAGGCGGTGCGCAGGCATAAGCGGTCTGTTCCGGGAATGAGGGGGCAAGGCAGATATCATCATACCGCAATGTCAGTGGAACTTGACCCCAGCAGCGAACTTCGTCGCCCCACGACAAGCCGCCCGATCACCGAGATCGCGGCTGGTTATTGCATGGATGAGCGTATCCGCGCAATCGTCCCCGGCTTCGATGCGCCGTTTTTCCAGGCGGGTCTTGCCGGATATTCCGATGGTGCAATGCGGCTGATCGCCCGACGGCACGGTTGCCCATACTGTGTGACAGAAGCCCTGCTCGACCTCACGCTGATCAACGGCGGCAAAGGCCGCACACGCGAAGACCCCGACCTGCTCGCCAATGAATGCGGCACTGGTGAGATTGATGACAACATCGCAGCCGGCCTTGATGATCACCCGATCGCCGGGCAGATCATGGGTACGCTCCCTGAAACGATGGCCAAAGGCGCTGCGCTGCTGGCATCCATGAATCACGACACGATTGATGTGAACTTTGCCTGCCCGGTGAAGAAGATCAAAAAGTCCAATCGGGGCGGCCACTTCCTCACCGCACCGGATGACGCAATTGAAGTGCTCAAGGCCGTGCGCGAAGCAGTGCCGAGCCACGTCCCGACGACGGTCAAGCTTCGCCGCGCGTGGGATGACACGCCGGAGATGGCTGCAAACTTTGAGCGCGTGTTCAACGCTGCGTATGAACTTGGTTATGCGTGGACGACCGTGCATTGCCGCACTGTGCAGCAGAAGTACAACGGCCCGGGACGATGGCCGTTTTTGACTGATCTGGTCAAGCGGAACCCGGACAAGATCATCTTCGGTTCCGGCGATGTCTGGACCGTCGATGACATCTTCGCCATGTTGGATGTTACTGGTGTACACGCGGTGGCGGTGGCGCGCGGCTGCATCGGCAATCCGTGGATTTTCCGTCAGGCCCGGCAGCTCATGGCAGGTGAAAGACCCAATGCACCCACGATCGATGAGCAGCGACAAGTCCTGTTGGATCATTGCGATCTGTCCGCAGCGCTGCACGGCGAGCGGGCAGCTTCACGCATGATGCGGAAGTTCGGCATCAAGTTCGCAGCGCATCATCCTCAGCCGGACACGGTGCGCGTTGAGTTCATCCGCTGCAAATCAATCGACGACTGGCGCAGGGTACTCAACACACATTACAACGCCGCAGACCACGGAGAAGCAGCAAGAATCAATCCGGCATCCCTCGGATGATTCGTCCTAGCGCGCCTGTGACTTCACTCAGCGGCACCACCGTCACGGTCGGGTCTGCAAATGTGCCGTTGATGCGCACCGTCGCGGCGTCGGCTTGCAATGCTGTGAGCAGCCGATCAAGATTGTCGCCAATGAACGGCAACCGAGTATCGCGCAACGGACGTATTGCCCCACCTGCCAAGCCGGTAATGGGAGACTGTGGCCCTTCCCAAATGTTCTCGACGCGAAGTCGGGCGACGAGATCCATCCCTCGGTTGAAGTATGTTAAGCGCACCAGATTGAGTGCATCACCCTCAAGCCGCACGAGCATGGCACCCCGGCCTGTCGGATCTGATTGAGTGAAGTCGATATTGAATATGTTGTAAAGCTGCGCGATAGCTGGCGCACTCGCAAGGTCGGAGTCGGTCAGTTGCAGTTGCGCTTGGCCAAACAACCGATGCGGCGACGTAAGGTACCCACCAACTGAACCACTGCCGGTGACGCGGCCGGGCATGGGGCCGTCGGCAAGTTCAAGGAAATCAGCAATCTGCTGAAGATCGATTGCATCCAGTTGTAGGTGGCCATGGACAAACGGTTGGCCTTCATGCTGCGTGACACGTCCCCACATGCTGATCGTTCCATCGATCATGGCAAGCTGTGATTCCTGGATCATCAGTCGCTGCGGACCAAGGTACCCTGTGACAAACCCATCACGCAGCGAAATCGGGCCGTAGCTGGCATCAGCAAAATTCATGTTGAGATCAAGCTGCAACGGTTCAGGCGCACGCGGATCATCGGATTGGACGATGCGCAGCGTGCCGCTGGAAATGCCCGTCAGTTCCTGCGCGTCTTCGAAGCGAAGGGGTACCTTCGTCAGATCGACTTCATCCCACGTTACATTCAACGTGCTGGCCCGCCACTGCTGCCGCGTGAGGTAGATCACCCCTGATCCTTCTGCCAAGCCGGCCAAGCCAGAAAGACTCAATTGATCGAGGTGGACTGTGCGTCCATCCAGCGCCGCTTCGAAACTCAGCTCTGCAAGCGGCTCGTCCTCAAACGCGACATCCAACTGCAAGGCAAGTTCGCTCCCGGGCGCGGCGGTGAGATCGACCACATCCAGATCAATTGTGACCCGGCCGTTGAGTAGCGCGCTCAAGCTGTATTCGTCCAGCGAAGCTCGCCAGTCATTGACATTGACATCCGCTACAACATGCCGAACACGATCAAGGTGCATTTCAGCCCGACCGGTCATGGTCCCTGCGTTCTGGCGTAATTCAATGTTCTTCAATTGCACGAGTTGATCTGCAAAGCTGATGCCCCCGCTGCCCTGAGCTGCATACAGCCCCTCGCCATAGAGGTCCGCCAGTTGCCATTGTCCGTCGAGCGTGAGTTGATCCAGATTGTGCTGCGGCAGTTCCAAACGGACATCGGCTTCAAACGTGCCCGTAAGCTCGACCGGCGCATCAACAAGCTGAAGCACTCGCTCAATGGAGGATCCTGCCCCGCGCAGTGTTGCTGCGGCCATCATACTGGCCCGTTCATAGTGCCCGTCCAGCGCCCAAGTCCCGCCCAACAGGTCGAACCCGTCCGATTGAATCACGGCCCTGTCCGTGCGCACAGTGCCGCGGAGCGGTATCGTCAGGTCTTCTATCCGCCGTCCTTGCCACGAGCACGCCTTCGCAAACAGGTCACCATCGATGTTCAAGTCCAGCGGCTGAAGTATTCCTGACACCGAGATGTCCGCTTCGAAATCAGCTCGCAAATCATCATGGTCAATACGTGTGTAGAGCCGGCCGGCGAGATCAAGCGGCTGCAGATCGCCCCAGTCATACGCCCCGGTGGCAAGAAACCGCAACGGCGGAATCATCTCCGTGCCCTCGGTGAGAACTTCCAGATGCTCAACGCGGACCTGCTCTCCAAACCCGGCCGCATTCAATGCCAGATCAAACGGCACTTGCGGCATGCCAGGCACCAGCCAGTCAGTCGCATGCAGTTGCATCGTCCACTGGCCACTGTCCGCGTCATACTCACCACGGCCACGCGTGACCGCACCTGGAAGATCAAGGTGAGTGAGTTTCAGCAACGGCCACTCGGTACTGAACCGGGCGGCAAAACCAGCAAGGTCGATCACGTCCTGATCGGTGTACACCATCAGCCGAGGCGAACGCAGCGAGCCACTCACCTGCTGCCACGATTTCCCGCGGCCGCTCAACTCCCATTGGGAATCCCATTGAACATCGGGGGTGGAGCCATGTGAATGAACAGAAGCGCTGAGCACATTCCAACCGACGCGCGGCATCTCCAGTCGCGCACGCAGTGTGCCTTCATGCTCGGCCTGAAGGTCATTGATCGCTCCAGCCCATTTCACATGTGCCCACGCTGCGTCGTCATCCAGCTTCCAACCAGCACTGAGTTGGGCTGCAAGTTCCATCGTCGTGACAATGACGCGGTCCACTGTCACCGATTGCTCGGCGAGATCCGCCACGGCGCGTCCGCCTGCCAGGTGTGCTTCGGGCATGCCGGGGTCATCAAGCCCCACAACCATCCCCTGAGGTCGTACGGTGATGATTGGCCCGGCCACACTGACGGCTGTTTCACCATGGAGTGTCGTGGTGCCAGCGCGGAGCGGATTCAGCCGAAGCGTTCCATTGAGCGTGGCACCATCAACCTGACCTCGCCACGCGCCAGCAGCTTGTACGGTCGGAGGTGCCTCATCAAGCCACGGGGCGATGAGGTTTTCGATGTCCTGAAAATCAAACTCAACACGGTGCGACCAACTGGCCCTGGGCGCGAGTCGGCCGCTGGCGATTTCATTGTCTTCGAAGCGCAGGGCAAAGGTCCATGCCAGCGCGTCAACCGGTTCGCCGTGCAGCGTAATCGGGCCATACGCAACTTGGCGTCCGGTCAGATCAGTAATCTCGATGCGCGCATCGGAGATGGCCAGCTTTGGCAACGGCGGCACTTCTCCAGCATCGCCGTTCCGCGCTGCTTGTCGCTGTTCCACGATCTCCGCTGCCTGCAACAGGTTCCACCGACCCTGGTCATCCTGTCTGAGCTGTACATTTGGCTGTTGTATCTCGGCGACATCAATGACAAGATCGCGTGTCAACACGATACGAATGAGATCGGTGTGCGAGATCCGAAGCGACGGGATGGTGACAAACGGGTCCGGCTCCAGGGGCAACGCGATGGAAAGATCTCGCAATTGCGTGCGGCCGCCCCACCCGGTTTCCAGTGATGTTGCGTGAAAGCGCAAGCCAGTTTCTTCTTCGAGAATTCCCAGTACCAATGTGCGTGGGAAGTCCGTGGACAGCACGATCTGTACGGTCGCCACCACTGCAGTGAGAAGGGTCAACACGAGCACGAAGATGATGATGAGCAAACGACGCATGGTGGAGTGTACGACCGTGACAGAGAAGACCCAGCGCCGTGCTGATTAGTCCTCGATCGGCGCGATATTGCCAATCGTTCGCGGGCCGAAGCCAAAGAACCACCAGTCTTCGCGAAGCGTGCGGCCAATGTGTGGCCCGGAAGTGGAGACGACTTCGCCCGTATCAGCCCAATATGCAACATATCCCACGCTGGCCACACCGGCCTGATTGACGTTTTTGACGATTGCCAACTCCGGCGTGGCAAACGGCGTACGAGTCACGCCATCGCCTTCGCCACCGGTCACGATCAATGACGGCACACCGAGCAGGAAGTCTGACCGGTCAATGCCCACGCCACCACTGCGAACCTCCACGACTACCTGTGCCTCATCGCGACTCGTGAGTTGCACACCGCCGAGCAGCAACTTCGCGCGAAGCTCTCCCAATACGAACGCCTGTTCGGATGCCGCAAAGTAGTCGGCATCGAGGTATACACGCCGTCCACGAAGTGCGTCGATGGACAGTTGATCAACAGCTTCGGCCGCAGCTTGAGAGAGCAGAAACTGCTCGGTTGCTGTGCGGGCCGGGTCAGTCGTACGAATGGTCGCTGTGCAGCCGCAGAGTATGCAAGTCAGCAGCGCAAACACCACGATCAGTGTCGGCTGCACGGTCAGTGAAACGCACCTGGACTGTAGCGTATCAATCACGGTTTGATCCTGGGGTGCTATCGGGCGAAACACAAACGTGACATCATACCCCCAAGGCCACTAGGGGCTTATCGCCCTGCGTATGGCGGTCCGCCCAGCACACGGCGCCAACGGTCAAAATCCGACTCGAAGGTCGATCGATTATCGCTCGACCATGCGCTCACCAAAGCAGTCCGTGGTGGCTCGGCCTGACGTACCTGGGCATCAATAAGCGACAGGAGACTCTCGGCAAGGCCGATCGCGCCGTTGTACGACGAAGTGACCTCACTGTTCACTTTCGCTGTGTCCCAGTGCATGATGCTGATTTCAAAGATCTGCCCGAGTAACGGGCCAAGTTCTGTACCCAGAGCACGAAGCTGAGCACTGGGCAGATTGGGATCGAGAATCTGGTTCCGAAGCAAGATGAGCGCCCGGTGAACCGGAAGCATGAGTTCACTGGGTCCATCCGGTTCGTCCGACATACGAGCAAGTGTCGCGCGGAGCAGCGAGAGTTGGGCCTGATGGGCCCGCTCCCCGCTTGCCGAGGCCAGTGCTTCAAACTGTCGCTGCAAAACCAGCCACTTTGACTCACTTTCACCGGCTCGGGAAAGATCGCGCAATGCGCTCTCGATCGTGCGACTGGGAATGTCATCGCCAGCTCGCTGAATGATGTTTCCTGCACCGCGCGCTGCCCACAGGCGAATTTGCCACCGTGGCTCACTGGAAGTCTCGCAGCGTTCGCGCATGACCGTCAATGCCGCTTCATTACCGAACTCTGCCACGATCTGAATCGCATTCACTGCCGCGAAGGTATTGTCCGACGAGATGATCTCACTCAATGCGGGGATGGCGGCACGGCCGTATTCATCCCGAAAAATGCGACGCAAGCCGGGTGTGCGAAACGGATCCAACATCCGCCGCTTGGCCAAGCGAGCGCGTTCAGCATCTTCAGCCAAAAGCTCACTGCTCCAATAGCGGGCGTACTGGCGAACACGATCTCGCTCATCTGAGGTGAACTCGCGGTTGAGCGTGGCCAGGTCATTGATGGACCTTGGCTCAGACGCGGCAGCGACGACAGACGTGGTCAGATGCATTGCTGCAAGGCAGACAAACGTCATGACAAGGGCGAAGATGGTGGATTGACGACGGCAACTGTCCATTTCGATGCTGCTGCTCCAGGCACTTGGCGGCTGAACCGCCGAATCTAAGGGACGTATGAACGTATCAGCGCGAATCGACAGTGTCAACGAAACACGGAACTTTACCAAGCCGGGACATCCTTCCGCTCCATCCCTGCCCCAGCAATCGCAGCCGCCCCTGACTTGCCCATGACTGGCTTCACCCGTACATTCATGTCTCTTGCCCAGCCATCGAACTCTACCAAGACGACAAATCCCGTCGTGATGACTGCGGCGTGTTATCGGGTCTATACGATCGACATTGGCCGTGGGTTGCTCGGGATTCGTTTGCAATCAGCCGATACATACACCGGTACGCTCCGACATCGCGGAAATGGGACCGAACCGAACCTGCCATGGAATCAGAACTGATCGGAACCTCATGACATCGCGCGTACCTTTATACAGTTGCCTGGCAGTCATTGTGTTGATGCTGGCTGGCGATCATACGGTCGCCGCTGAACGCCCAACCATCCCCGAGCAAGCCGCTCAGCAGCAGGCCGCCCGTATGATCCGCGGTGCAAAATTGATCATGTCCAGCCAGGCCCCCTCGCTGGAAACGATTGAAATGGCCACCCTTCTCGCGCACGAAGCGGTGGACCTTGACGCTCGCAACGAACATGCCTGGCGCGTACTGCTTCAACTTGCCGAACTCGCTGAGGACAGGCAGCTTCAGGTCGAGGCCGTGGATCATCTGGCCGCGCTCAATCCTGCCGACCAGGTTATACGCCTGAAATCCCTCACCAACCAGATAGACCAATACCAGACCGTGGAAGAGCGCGTAGAGGCGTACCGTCGCCTGCTCGAACCGGCCAATCGCCAACGCCTCGGGAACGCCGTGGCATCGTATCTTGCCTTGGACCTTGCACTACTGGAACGGCGACGAGGAAACACGCAACAGTTTGCCACATGGCTGGCCGAAGCCGTTTCGCTTGATGCTTCAAACCGCGTGGCTGCCGCCATGGCCACTGGCTATTTTCGTATGAATGTTGCTGACGCCTTTGCAGAAACCGAGTTGCTCGTCAATCTGTTCATGGCTGATCCGATGCACCGCACGTCTCAGGTCGCCCTGGCCAGCCACTTGCTTGAACACGGCGCACACGATGCCGCCAGCCGGCTCTACACCCTCGCCATCAATACCCATGAAGCAGCGCGCAATGTGCCAAGCGAAGATCTCCTTGCCGATCTCGCTCTCGCCCAATGGGGCGGCGGCGATGCGGAAGCAGCGCTTCGCACGATTCGTGACCGCCAGCGTCTTGCTGACAGCGCCCATCGGCGGCAGTTGCTTCAGGAACATCCGGAGATGACCACGCTGGAACGGGCACGCGAAACCGCCCTGCTCGGCCCAACGCTCTCCGTCCTCCGCGCCGCCATTCATCAAGGCCGCGACAGCGAACGCGCCGATGCTGCACTTCACACCTGCATCCGCTCATACGAACTCGCCATCGAGCGCGCCAGTCAAGAAGACGTGGTCGATCATGAAGCCATTGCCCGGCTTAAGTTGGACCTTGCGTGGGTTTTATTGTGGCTCGATGGCCATGACCTTCAACACGTGGCGACACTTCTCGAAGACGCCACATCATACGAGGCCCTGTCCGACAGAGCCGAAGCCCGATTCGCCGGCTGGCGAGCGCTGCGCAGTGGCGATGCCGAACATGCAGCACAACGACTCGAACCATTTCTTGATGAAGACCCCGCTGCATCGCTCGGCCATTCGCTTGCCCAACTGGAGCTCGGTTATACACGCGATGCCGCCCGTGGCTTGCTTGCGCTTGCTCGCAGCCAGCCCGGAACGGTCATCGGTGTTTGGGCTACGCACAAGCTTTGGGGTCTGCTCGGCCAGCAAGTGAGTGTCAAGTCGGATGATGCCCGGAGAATGCAGAAACTGATTGACGCTATTCCCCAAATCATCGATCGCTTCCCGATCGACCCCACCACTGCAGTGTCACTTCGCATCTCACCAACACAACCCACCTTCGCCCCCTATGAACCGGTGATCGTCACGCTGGAAGTGACGAATCATGCACCGTTTCCGATTGCCATTGATACAGACGGCCCCATCCGCCCGCAGGTCGCGCTGACAATCTCAACTGAAATGGCGACCCTTGGCCGTCTCGCGCCGCTGCCACCGCTGGTCGTGGATATCAACCAGCGTTTGCGCCTCATGCCGCGCGAACGCATCGAGATTCCCATCGACCTCCGCACCACTCGTCTGGGTCTGCTGCTCGATGCAGCGCCGCTGCCCGGGGCAATCATTCGCGTGCGCGGCATGCTTAACTTTGTCGTTGCTCCCAACAACGCATTGCTTCCTGGTGTGCTCGGCACCGAGCGCGAAAGCAGTCGCTTCCGCGTTGACGGCTTCCGACTCAGTGAATCATGGCTTGAGCGCACGATCGCCAAACTTGTCGAAGCGGATGACGATCTACAACTCGCCGAGCTTGCTGCACTGGCGCAGGTTGCTGCCAGCCCGACTGATCAACAAACCGGTGGCGGTCGCCTGGTCACAGACACGCGCTCCGCGTTGATCGACGTGTTCCCCACGCTTGACTCCATCACGCAGGCATGGTTGCTCGCGTCTATGCCCCCCAGCCGCGCATTTGAACCGATCTTCACTCGCGTACGAGAGAGTGAAGACCACCATCTACTCATGACTTACTTGCTGTTTCACGCTCGTGATCGCGATGACCCCGTGATCGTGCGGGCCATGCGCGGCGACAACGAACGCGTGGCCCGGTTCGCCGAGATGGCCCGTGCTCGTTTGGCGGATATGGATGACCCATTCATGGCGCCGCCACCACAGTAACCCCATCTATCTCACTCAAGGGCATCATGTCGTGATGATGTATGCTGAGAGTCGATGACCGAACGCACGACCGAACCAATTCGTCACCCGGTCCTTCGACGCATCGGTCTTGGAATCAGCGTGGCGCTGCTCCTCGGCGCGCTACTGGTATTGTGGCGCCAGCGCGACACCGTGATCGACGCCCTGGCCGCCATCGCGCCTCCCGCGCCGCTGCCGCTGGCCATGTTGTTCGGTGCCGTCTTTGCCAACCTTGTGCTCTCCGGAGTGTTGTTCAGCTTGCTCATGTCGCGCTACGGCACTGTCGGACGGGTTGAAATGCAGGCGCTCATCGCAGCGACCACGCTCGTCAACTTCCTGCCGCTGCGGCCGGGGCTGTTCGGCAGAGTCGCGTATCACAAGTCCGTCAACGGGATCGCCGTTACCGATTCCGCCAAGGCAATCATGCAAGGCGCAATCGTCAGTGTGATTGTGGCTGCCTATGCCGCCCTGGTCGCGCTGCTGTCAATGCAATTCAACCTACCGCTGTGGTGGGGTGTGCTGGCACCAGCGCTGTTGTGCACCGTGCTGTGTGCGAGTGCGCAAATGCGATTGTGGAGCGTCATCGTGCTGGTGCGCTATACCGAGGTGCTTGTGTGGGCGGTGCGGTATTACGCTGCGTTCAGTTTACTGGGACTGGACATCAGTTGGGATAGCGCATTGGGGTTTTCGTGTGTGAGCGTGATCGCCACCATGGTGCCACTCGTCAGCAATGGCCTGGGCCTGCGCGAATGGTCCATCGGCCTGCTCTCGCCGGTGCTCACCAGTCACGCACTCAGTCTGGGCCTCACCGCCGAGTTGATCAATCGTGCTGCGGAGTTGCTGGTGGTCACTGCAGCGGGGTTGCTTGGCATGACCTACCTCGCCCGCCGCACCCGCACCATATCTCTTCAACGCGTAGAATGATGTCACTTTAGCCGGGCTGGTAGCTCAGCGGTCCAGAGCAACCGACTCATAATCGGTTAGACCTCGGTTCGAATCCGAGCCAGCCCACTTGTTCGCGTTGCGCAGCATCGCGCAGATTCGTATTACCTTGCGAAGTGAAAACGGTCACGTGCAGCAAAACTGTATTCTGATCAGTCGTTGGTGCTGCTCAGCGAGTTTGCGTCAATGTCGATTGCATCGGAATCCATCCAGCTTCCTCAAGCCACGTGCGAACGACCGTTGAGCCATCTCCACCGCGTGCGTTAATTTGCCGTTCGGTGTATCGGATACCGTACGGCACGATGTCCCACAGTCGTGCAGTGGCGTCACTTGACGCCGTCACAATCCTGGTGCCATCAGGACTGAACGCGGCGGAGTTGACCGATCCTGTATGCCCTACAAGCTCAGCCAGATTCTCACCGCTCATTGCATCCCAGATTCGAGCGTTGTGATCGTTAGATGCTGTGGCGATCTGCGTGCCGTCAGGGCTGAACGCTGCCGAGTTCACCCATCCTCGGTGCCCTACAAGCTCAGTCAGCTTCTCGCCGCTCATTGCATCCCACACGCGCGCGATACCGTCAGCAGATGCCGTGACGATCCTAGTGCCGGAAGGAATAAACGCGGCAGAATTGACCCCAAAAGAGTGCCCCCCGAGCTTGGCTGCGCCCTCTCTGGGTGCCTTGATCGCATCCCACACCCGCACGGTGCCATCTAATGACGCCGTGACGAGCCGTGTTCCCTCTCGGTCCCATGCAGCACATAATACCCAGAGAGTATGCCCCTTGATCTCATCCACGCTGTTGCCACTGATCGCATCCCACACTCGCGCAGTGTGATCGTTTGACGCGGTGGCGATCTGCGTGCCATCGGGGCTGAACGCTGCCGAGTTCACCCATCCTCGGTGCCCTACAAGCTCAGTCAGCTTCTCGCCGCTCTTTGCATCCCACACGCGCGCAATACCGTCCGCAGATGCCGTGACGATCCGTGTGCCATCGGGACTGAACGCGGCGGAGTTCACCCACCCTCGATGCCCACGAAGCTCAGCCAGATTCTCGCCGC